>JAQVYP010000171.1 GCA_029004655.1 Oscillospiraceae bacterium
CAGGTATCACGGACAGGCACTTCCAGGTATCACGGACGACCACTTTCAGGTATCACGGACGACCACTTTCAGGTATCACGAACGACCACTTTCAGGTATCACGAACGGATCAGAAGTGCATCAGGCTTTTCATATCAGCCTCATACATGGGCTTTCCATCAAAAAACCGCTGAATAGCAGCGCGATGTTCCGGCAGGATATATTCCCGATTGGCAGAAACATAGTTCTGGGCAGCTGCCAAATTTCCGTGACGAGCAAGGAAATATGCCATCATAAAATGAAGATCGCTGTCGTTAGGCTCGATACTCAGCCCCTCCTTGACTGCTTTCTGAGCCAAAAGCGGATCGTCAATATGAAGTTTCCGAAGAATGTATCCTTTCAGGACACGCAGATATAGGCTCTGATAGTACCTTGCGGCCGGGATCAACCATATCTGACCGCTGGCTCTCGGAAGGAGAGGCCCACGGTAAATCTCCGATATAGCCGTAAAATGGCTCATCATCATTTCCGAATCCGTTGTTTCGGAAAGTCGCTGGCAGGCTTTCTCCATACGGTCAAAATCTGCGTTGATATTTACATTCGGGTTGATAATAAAGGTTCCGCTTTTCCCCACTATAAAATCGTCCAGACCGATGATCGAAAGTGTTTTGCGTATGCGATACGCCACATTCTTTACGGCTATATATGGGCTGGCGTCCATGTTTACATCAGCCGGTCTGATAACATCGTAAAGGCGTTCAAGCGGATAACGGTGTTTGTGATTCAGCAGCATAAAGCAGAGCAGTGAATAACCCTGATCTGATTTTATATCATCGTCCGTCAGGGTTCCTTTGTTGGTGATGATCTCAAGACCACCGAAAGTATTGATATACACCTCATTGTCATTGTAATGGGAAGCCTTGCGCTCGGCAGCTTCAACTGACTGCTGCATCTTGATTTCATTCAGCTCCAGCACGATGGCATAGCACATGATGAACAGGAATGTGGGATCGCTCTGAAATCTTGTTGGGTTATCCACGCCGACATATCCCTGATTGATGCGCTTGGAATACGGAGCGCAGAGCAGAGAGCGGACACCGTATTTCGTAAAGAATTCATACTCATCCGGGTATTCTGCTTTCAGTCCCTCAGTATCGGGGATGATGACAGGCTTGTTTTCTACGAGAAATCTTTTCCATCTCGGAAAGACTTCCATAGTCATAAACTGGAGCATATCTTTCTGATGTTCAACACCGGGCTGGCACCATTCGTAGGTGTTCAGGCCGATGCCGATGTCCCAGTCCGCTTCGATGATGTAAGCTCGATCTGCTCCGTAAAATTGTGCGGTTCCTTCGAGGAGACCATCAATCAGTGAAGCAGAATCCTCGCAGTCGCGCAGCTTTTGTTCAAGTAGCATAAGAGCTTCCCGGAAATCACCGGAGGGATGTAATTCGTCAATCATAATGGCGCTCCTTTCTAAAATATTGTATATCAAAACAAAAAGACTGTCCGATCAAGTGACCGAACAGTCTGCGAAAACAATACTGGCTTGCGCTGATCTGAGCATGGATACATCAGACCAACGGAGACCGCGACATTACTGAGGATATTACCTGTTTACATCGAAGTATCGTCCTTATACTCCGTCGCGTACTGGAGCTTCAGTAAGCTATCCAAAGCATCATTCAGCGCAACGAGGTATGGCTTTGATAACTGCGAAATTTTCTTTTCAATGACAGCATCCACATAATACTTCGAGAAGGCCAAGGGAGAATCGATCAGCAAACTGTCTACGGTTACTTCCAGCGCAGAACTGATTTTGGTCAGCAGATCGAGAGAAGGGGTTTTCTTTCCGGTTTCTATGTTACTGACATACTTGCCGGTACAGCCGCATTTGTCCGCAAGATCATCCTGCGTCATGTGAGCGTCCTTACGGGCACTCTGTATGCGCTTTCCGATCATCTTGTAATCAAGCTGCTGCAAAGAAACCACCTCCATCCTAAAGTATTTGCATAATAATTGTATTCAGAATGGCGCTTCTCTGGAACTTCCTTGATGTAATACTGTATTTCTGTTGGTACGAATTTCGCAAGAAATATTTTGATTTTCTTCCGGTTAGTCGGATTTTTACCCCTACCGATAGTACGAAAATCAGCCCAGAAGTATCTGCAATCTGCAAATATCTCTGGGCTGAGTATATAGTTGCACTGTTGAGCTGTTACGACCTTGTTTTTTCCTTTGTGCTAATAATCATGGGTTCCTCCTTGATTTCCCTCTATGGGAGTTATTTTTCAAGCTCATCGAGCAATTCTTCGAGCTTTTTCCTCTGAGCTTTGTTCATCGAAGAAATCCGGTCTTCAATGCTCTTTTTTCTTTCTCCGCCATCAGGCTCTCGTGGCGTGATCGTGAGTTTGCCGGCTTCACATTCAACAGAAATAAAAGTATCCGTTGAAAAACCATATTGTTCAAGCCATTTTCCTTGCAGAATGATGGCCGGTACATATTTCTCGTGACTGCTTCTGTAATTAACTTTGACTTTGCGGGTTTCGGACAATTCATTCTCCTTTTCAGATTATCGTTTTTTCTTCAGTTCACTTTTGAACATAGTAGCCATTGCATCTTTTCCGGCTTTTGTGCCAAGATCATCAATGCTCATTTCACCCTTGAAAACAAGTTCCATAATTCCTATGTACGCTTCTCCAAGCGCAGCTGTAATTACTCCCGCTGTTCCAGCAGAAATTGCTCCGCCAGCTATTGTACCGGCACCAGGAATGAATTTCAGCAAGTTTGTAACGATGGTTTTGCCGAGCAAAGTGGCACCACCAGCGCCAAGCGTCGATGACAAAAAGGCTGTCAAAATACTCTTGTTGACATCAAAGCCGAAAATTACCGTTATTGAAGCAATCATACCGAGCTGTGTAGGAATCAATAACGCACAGTCAGAGAACGGAATAGGCGCAGCCCCTTCACCTGCCGCTGCAACAGTCGCAGTTGCTACCGCTGCCTGTGCATGCCGTTTTTTTTCGGCAAGTGCAGCAATCTGAACATTTTGTAATGTGTCCAGTAATTCATCCGGGAGCGCTTCTCCCATGACGCGAATCAACACATCCAAGCCGTAAGACTTTGCTGTTCCCAACCCATCAATCTCATAATCCTCAGCAAGAACCGGTATTATTTGGATAACATCAAGGTTTTCATCCAGTAATGTCTTCCGAATAGCTTCAGCATTTTTCCTGGAAAAAGATTGAGTTAATACGACAATAATAGGCACCTGAGTAATCTGATTCTCTTTTGACAGTTCTTTCAGCCACTCAATTTCCTCTGGCTCTACGCGATTCGACGCAGTGTTGATGCAATACCAAATACAATGAATAGCCTTATTGATATCCTGCGTGGCAAGTCCTTTACTGATAGTTTCAATTACTTCCTGCTTTACCTCAGCTTGAACTTCTTTCCCAAGTTCAAAGCCACGGGTGTCGTAGATAGCAAGAGGCACACCTTTTTTGGTAATCTTCCTCATGTGATCGGTAACGGGTTTTCCCATTCCAGTTTCAGCAAGTTTCTCGCGGAATACGGAATTGATAAGAGTGCTTTTTCCCACACCGGTTTTTCCTGCAACTATGATATTTAAGGTTTTTAGATTCTTGATTTTCTCGGCAATCGCATTTATTGCATCCTGAGCAATCTTATCAGCATCAATAGCCATTATTCTTCCTCCTCAACTTTTCCTTCTGTCGGAACGATTTCAGGGCCGAGATTCTCAAAATCTATCGGTTCCTTTTTAAGCGATTCTTTATATAGCTTGCGGCTATATTTTTCAATGAGTGGGGGTATAACGATTAAACCGGTAACTGTTAATTATGTTTGTCAACCAGAAAGTAGGCCAGGCGCTAACTTGAAAGTATACCACCTGTCGCCAGCCAGAAAGTAGGCCACGTGTCTAAGAATGTTGTGCCTTCAGGGTCTGGTCGAGACGGTAGGAATC
>JAQVYP010000172.1 GCA_029004655.1 Oscillospiraceae bacterium
TTATACCTTAAAAAATTCGTTTGCTATTCTGACCGATTGCTGTGCATCCTTTGAATAATAATCGGCTCCTACCATTTTTGCATACTCTTCGGTCAAGACAGCGCCGCCGACCATAACCTTGCAGCCGGGCTTTACCGCTTTAAGCGCTGTTATGGTGTCCTTCATGTTGACAACCGTTGTGGTCATAAGTGCACTTAAACCGACCAAATTAATATTCTGCTCGACAGCTATGTCAACAACAATTTGCGGATCGACATCTCTGCCTAAATCTATAATATCATAGCCATAATTGGCGAGCATCATTTTAACAATATTTTTACCGATATCATGGATATCACCTTTAACCGTTGCCAAAATGATTTTGCCTTTGGTTTCTGTTTTCAATCCATTTTTCGCAGAATTTGCCTTTATAACCTCAAAAGCCTCTTGCACCGCTGCGGCAGACTGCATAAGCTGTGGCAAAAACAACTTGCCCTGCTCGAAGTTCTTACCCACAAAATCAAGTGCCGGAACAAAGCTGCCATCAATTATCTCAGCGGCGCTTTTTGTCAAAAGCATTTGCTCTGTAGCCGCTGCCGCTTCCAGCTTTCTGCCCTCAACAATGCATTTGTAAAGGCTTGTTTCCGAAACAGCGGTTTGTATCTGATTTGGTGCTTCAACTGCTACCGCATATTTTTCTATATATTTATTTGATGACTTGTCCTGATTGTTGCAAATACGGAAACAATCAACTGCCTGCATAACGCCGCCGGCCATCGGATTGATTATCGGTGCATCCAATCCCGCACCAAATGCGGCTGACAAGAACATACTGTTGAACATAGGTCTGTTGGGAAGTCCGAATGACACATTGCTGACACCGAGCACCGTTTTGCAGCCAAGTCTTGATTTAACAAGCTTGATTGCATCAAGTGTAACCATAACCTGGTCTTGCTGTGCGGAGGCTGTAAGCACCAAACAATCTATCAAAATATTTTCTTTCGGAATGCCGTATTTTGTCGCTTCATTCACTATTTTTCCAGCTACTGCAAAACGCTTTTGGGCAGTTTCGGGTATCCCGTTTTCGTCGAGAGTAAGCGCAACCACCAAAGTTCCATATTTTTTTACAATTGGAAAAATTGCATCCATTGATTCTTGTTTGCCGTTGACAGAGTTGATAATCGGCACTCCGTTGCAAATTCTGACTGCTGCTTCAACCGCTTTCACATCTGTACTGTCAATTTGCAATGGCAATGGGCTAACCGCCGACACCGCACGAACGACATCACATATTTTTTTGACCTCGTCAATTTCCGGCAAACCAACGTTGATATCCAAGACATCTGCACCGGCATTTGTTTGATCAATCGCTTCACCGACAATATAATCCATTTGGTTTTCACGCAGTGCTTCTTTCATGCGTTTCTTGCCGGTAGGATTAATACGCTCTCCGATAATTGTAATTTTGCCGTCAAGCACACGATATTCTGTGCCGCTGCAACAAATTGTTTTATTATCGGTAATAGGAGTTACTGCCCTTTTGCTGTCTATTAAATTCCTTAAGAGCCTTATATATGTGGGTGTAGTGCCACAGCAACCACCCACGATTTTAACACCACTGTCCAACATTTCCGAAACCGTTTTAGCATATTGTTCGGGCGTAACATCATAATGAACATGACCTTCACATTCGCAAGGCAAACCTGCATTCGCCTGAACTGCAACAGGCACTTTGGAATATTCGAGCATTGTTCTCACAATCGGCATTAGTTCTTTGGGGCCCATCGAGCAGTTGACACCCAATGCGTCAACCCCCAGCGCTGAAAGCGTCATCGCTGCCGTAACGGCATTTACACCAACAAACGTGCGCCCGTCTTCGGCAAATGTCATGGTTAAAACAACAGGTAAATCACTGTTTTCCTTTGCCGCCAAAACTGCGGCACGAGCCTCAAGCAAATCCGAAAAAGTTTCAATCAAAATCAAATCTGCTCCGCTTTTCGCACCTGCAATTACCTGCTCTGCAAAAAGCGCGTATGCGGCTTCAAAACTTAATGTGCCCATCGGTTCAAGCAGCTCACCTGTTGGTCCGATACCAAGGGCCACAAATTCCGTGCCCGATTTTTTCGCACAATCAACTGCCGCCGAAACCACTTCTTCAACGGTGTATCCGCTGCCTTTAAGCTTATTAGCATTAGCTCCAAAAGTGTTGGTTGTAACAACATTACTGCCTGCCTCAACATACTCTTTATGAATAGCAGTAATTGCTTGCGGGTTTGTAATATTAAGAACATCAGGCAACTCACCGGACTTTAACAGCCCGTGTATTTGCAGCATTGTGCCCATTGCCCCATCAAATAACAAAAAGCCTTCGTTAATTCTTTGTTTTAGATTCACAGCTAATACCATTCTTTCTGAACTCACAAGATTCTTTTAGTTTGCAGTTTTCGCAACTCCGACGCATAACACCGGATTCTGTGGCTTTTAATCCTATAATCGCCGTAACGGATTTCCGAGGATTCATCAGGCATGTGTCGGTGCAATATAATCCGATTTTTCTTTGAGTATCAAGTATTTTTAAAAATTCCGGCTGAATTTCCAGTGCTAAATCGCCGTAGCCCGGACTAAATCTGTCCGTTATAAATAAACCGCTTTGGGCGGCAGTTTCTCGGGCTTTAGATTGCGCATAATCACAAACAGATTCTATTAATGAAGATGCACAGCTGTCAAAAACCAGAGCCTTAACCATGTCTGACGCTTCCAACACACGCATTTCACGGTCAATTGACTGTCCCAATGTTGCAGCCATCAGCACCGCAGAATTGCAGTCCTTCAAATGCTCTGCAACATCTTTCCCCATAAGCGTAAGATTCGTGCCTTCAAGCAGAATTCCCCCGTCTGTTCTTTGCAAAGAATATTGCACCGTTCTAACTGCGGGAGTTGCAATTTGCTCGCATCTTACAATCATTTCATCAATAGTTTTGTCAATATCTTCGGAGAACGGCTGTCCTTTATGCCCCAGATATCTCAAAACTTCTGACTTGTCTACTTTAAATGTTTGCTCCATTGTAATTTTTCATCCTTAAAACATTCTCACGGGCAATTTCAGGCCTGTTCATTGTGTATATATGCACACCGTCAACTCCGTGCGAAATCAAATCGTTTATTTGGTTGGCTGAATAATCCATTGCCGCTTTTTTCAAATCATCAATATTGTTTTCATATTTATAAAGTATTTTTACGATTTCTGAAGGGAGAGATACACCACACATAAATATCATTTTCTGAATCTGACTCTTTGATAAAATCGGCATGATACCGGCTGAAATTGGAATTTTAATTCCGGATTTTATGGCTTTCTCATAAAATTCATAAAAGGAACGGTTGTCAAAAAATAATTGTGTTACTAAAAAGTTTGCACCGGCATCAACTTTTTGCTTTAAATATTCCACGCTCAAATCAAGGCTTTCACAATCAACGTGACCTTCAGCATATGCAGCCGCACCGATGCACATATCGGGGCAGTCTTTTCTAATATTACTAATAAGTTCTTTAGCATATTTAAACTCGCCCGCGCCTGTGCTGTCACCGATAAGGTCTCCACGCAACGCCATTATGTTTTCAATTCCACGCATTCTTATCTCTTCAACGATTTTCTGAACTTCATCAGCGGTTGAATTAATGCAGGTTAGATGCGGCAAACACTCAGTACCGTATTTTTCTTTTATCAGTGATGCAATGTCCAAAGTGATTTGGCTTCCACCGCTTCCGCCTGCACTATAGGTAACACTCATAAAGTCCGGATGAAGATTTCCAAGCTGTTCCAAAGTATCATAAATGCCTTGAACATCAGCCTCCTTTTTAGGAGGGAAAACTTCAAAAGATACAACCGGTTTCTTCGAATTGTACATTTCATTAATTTTCATATTAAAAGCCCTCTTTCTGGATCAAGCAATGCTATTTA
>JAQVYP010000173.1 GCA_029004655.1 Oscillospiraceae bacterium
CTAATCGAATTTCTGCGGACTTATTTTAAAAAATATACCGATCTGATTTTAACAATCGTACTTTCGCTCAGCGTCGGTATTGCTATTACAATCATCAGTTCTGGGAAACTTCACGCCAATGCGGACTCTTTTTTATTCGGAAGCGTTTTGACAGTTACTGAATTTGATATGATCACGGTATTCGTTCTTAGCATTATTTCGGTTTGTACTCTCATTTTTCTATACAATCAAATGCTCTATATTGCTTATGATGAGGAAGCTGCAAAAATAGCGGGTGTAAAAGTAAAACTCATTAATTATGTGTTTTCAATTCTTGTTGCATCCGCAATTTCAGTTTCGATCCGCATTGTCGGCGTCCTTGTATTAAGTTCTATGATTGCTCTTCCGGTAGCGACTGCACTACAGCTCGGAAAGGGATTTAAACTAACGCTTGTTTTTTCCATCGTATTCAGCGTTATCGATATTTTATCCGGACTGTTCATTTCATACTACTTAAATGTAGCGCCCGGCGGATTTACTGCCCTAATCTCCGTCGCCGTCCTTGTAATTGTCATTTTAGTGCAGAAAATTGCATTTCAAATAAAAATGAAGGCAGTATAAAAGCTATTGCGCTCTCTTCTCCCGACTTTGATTACAAAAGAGCAATCTATTGCTTTTTTTCTCTTTTTTTAATACAGTCCTGACAATATCCATAGATCTCAATATGGTGACTTTTCACATCAAACCCATATTTAGATTTCATGATCTGATCGAATTGGCCATAAGGACAGTCATCAATCGGAATGATTTTATTGCAGCCAAGACAAATCGCATGATGTGTATGCTCAGACTTCATATATTCATATCTAGCAACACCGTCATCTTTTAAATTTACTTTTGACAGAATTCCTTTTTCCGTCAGTGTCTCGCAAGTCCGATAAACAGTAGACAAACTTAGCTTCATATTGTTTTGATATAAAACCGAAAAGATTTCGTCAACCGTTTTGGGTGATGAATCCTTCAGAACTTCAAGAACTAAAATTCTTGTTTTGGTTCTTTTTAAATTTCTATTTGTCAATAAATTTTCAAATTCGTTTTGATTTGGCAAATTCTTCACCTCTTATTACAATCCCTAATATTGGATTGTATCTTATTACTTTATTATGTCATTTTCATTACTTTTCGTCAATACATTCTTATCTGATCATTTTTTATCGTATTTTTTATCGTATTATAAAAAGGCTGCCGAATAGCGGCAGCCTTAAATGATTGTTCGTAAGAAAGTTCTATTCAAATGTTGTAAAATGCCGCTATAACAGGAAATTCAGCTATCACTTTATCTTTTAAAATTTTGCAGGCAGGCGGATTCGGAATCCGCAGCACGTATTTGCAAGCATTCGTCGGACTAAAAAACAAAGTGTTTCCATAATTGCTTATTACTTTTCTATGGTTTTCGCTGTCAATATACTTAATGCAAATTTCATATCCGACTGCAAGCAGTGTAAAATGATTCCATTCAAACTGCCGCACACCATTATAGTAAACGCGTAATTCAACATTTCGTGCATCGGTTATTTGAAAAGTTTTATAGACATGTTGGCAAATATTATGATATTTACGCTGTACTGTGATTTTGCAGGGATTACTGATCGAATTGACGTCCTTTCCGTGATACATCCCCTTAACACGAGCCATATTTATAAATTCTCGCATACTGACACCTACCTCGCGATTGATGGATCACTTGTCTGTTACAAATTCACCGTTACACTAAATTGTATTTTGTAAATTTGTTCAGGGTCAAGGATTCCAATGTTAATGCTGTTTGCAGGGTTTTCATCACTCAAAGCTTTTGTATCATTTTTTAAGGTCGAATTTGGTTTATAATTCATCCCGTCTGGCAAGGGGTTTATGACAACAACGTCATTGATTGGGACATTTCCTGTGTTTTTAATGGTTAATTCAAATACGATCTCTTCGTTGTTTTCTGTTACAAATGTTTTATCTGCCGTCTCCGTTATTTGAAGATCGGCTTTTGCAATATTGGTCACAGCCATGCTTGGCTCTGTTTTACCGGTATATTCATTGCCTGTCTGATCTCTAAACTTAATTTCAGCAATTGATTCGTTCACCATATCCCCAGTTTCTCCCTCATTGACTGTCACTTCATATTGCAATACAGCTGATGTCCCTTTGGGAACACTTCCAGTGGAAGTTTCATTTGGGCTTGTGACAGAAATTCCGGTTTCCAACGTTTCATCAAGCTGAGGAGTCGGAATAATAGAACTTTTTACCAAAGTGGTCTTATAGCACAATTCGCTTATAATTTTAACATCATATAGATCAACAGAAGAATCATTCTGCAAAGTTATGGTGTATTTTATTCTTTCCCCATTATCGGCAAATTCTTTATCCGCTGATTCTTTTACAACGGCTTTCACTACATCAGTAATAATAACGTTACTAATGGCCTGAATGGATTGAGGATTCTCGTTCTCTTGTACAGTTACCGACCCAGTTGCCGTTGCACCGACCTTAAATGGGGAAAGATTCGTATTGGGATCTGTTTGCTTTTCTGACATATAAAGGCCTCCTTTTAAATTTCAACAAAATATCACTGAAGGCACGCATCATGAATATCATGATTTATACGTAACTCAATTAATATTTCTCATGAAGTTTCATTGCAAATTTAAATGATCTTCTTTCATAATATATGTTTTGCGATTCAAAAAGTTATAGGGTAAAGCTTAATATTGACCGCTTTTGTTATTGATGAATGGCACAAACTCGTAATTAATTAGAAAATAGAATTAAAAAAGAGGCTTCTTCTAGTGGAATTTTTGTAATTCCACAACGGAAGAAAGCCCCATAGATTATTTATTGACTGACAAATCGATTGAAAAACTAACCACCACAGCAGGCACTGCCGCCGGAGCCATTTGAGCAAGGCCCTATTTGATGTCCCTGATTGAACTCGTCGCAGACAGTGGTATTATCGGAGATTGGCTTAACCGCCAAAATGATAAGATCTTCAAACTTCCACAGTTTATCAAACACCTGATAATCAATTCTCAAGACACAATCGTTTCCATCCTGTGCTACACTCGTGCCAACAATTTTAATTGCTTTGCAGGAACCATCGATGTTTTTCAGTTCCTGCCTAAAGTCATTGACGCTCGAGAAAGATTGAAAACTTGGGAAACGTCTAAAATCGCTCCATAATAGATCAAATGACTCTTTTGGTGTCATTACTACAAAGGTATTATCACCATATTTCAGCACCACTTCAAACTCGACCGTATTGACAATACGGTCGCAGCCGGTAGATGGGCTCAAACGTTCGTCGGCACACAAAACACGAATACTGGAAATGGTAGGAACTACATCTGGGAGCACTCCCCCGCGGCAGCCTGCACTTCCATCGGGATTACAAGGAACTGTTTGATAAATAGTTCTGCTTGCTACGCCGAAATCTCTAACATCTTTTGTGCAGATATCATGCACCAATTCTGGGAATTTCTGCAAAGACGTTTTTGCCGCCTCATTTTTTGCAAACTCAACGCTGCTTTTAAAATTTTCATACCAATTCGTCTCAGTATCTGGGTTTTGTGTGCCATCTTTAGCATCTATATCTAAATTGGAGTCACCGATTTTCACGCAGTCCATAATAAATCTCCTTTTAATAAATTTAGATGAAGTTTATTGATAAACTCTATCCTTTAGGATATTTTATGAAGCTTTTTACACAGTTGTTACACACTATGACAAATATCCACTTAATTCTATAATTAAATTTCAATATCGCAATAACTGTTGCCTGCATGTGATATCAGCTGGCACTTTGAAGATCATGTTCCTCCTGTTTTTATTTCATAAGAAGAAGGACCCAAAACACTAATTGGCGTTTTGAGTCCTTCTGTGCTACCCCTTTATTC
>JAQVYP010000174.1 GCA_029004655.1 Oscillospiraceae bacterium
CGAAAGGTACTTGTCACACCAAGATGCTGAGGTAGACCTTGTTAAAATTGCACACGAACTGTGATAGCAATAATCTTCGACTAAGGAAGTGAAAATTTGAGCATTGAAGAATTGAACGTTCTTGCGGATTCTCTTGATAATGTATATAAGAATCGCGGATACATCACAATTGAAGATGTTCAAACGAAGCTCGATGATTCAGACGCTTCCTTAGTTGAGACAAATCAGCTGATGCGCCTGCTATTAGAGCGCGGTTGCAAAGTAACTGAATGTGGGAAGCAAGATGATGATCTTTCGTTCTATGATGGATCGCAAGAGATCGTAACTCCGTCATCATTAAGGCAGTTGATGCTTTTTTACAAGAAAGAAAACAAGAATAGAATAACTGGACTTGACTATGCTTTTGAAGAATATGATGAAGGACTGATTTATTATTCCTATTTGCGCCTGTTAATGAAATTATCGAAGGTTGCTACTATACGGCATATAGTAACTCTACAAGAAGCCTATAATATGTTTCTTGATGAGGGTGAAGACAAAGCAGTTTTTGCGATTCAGTCAGCGGCTTATATTCAGAAGGTATCGCTCGCGCTCCATAACCGAAAACAATACAAAAAAATTCGAGCCGTTCATAAAGGCGCATTGGCTGGATATCAAATATTCTTAACGCAGAACATGCATAAAGTAATTGCGGCATGTGAATCGCAATTGACGTCCAAGGTGTAATATTATGGACCAACAAATGCTTGATCAAATTACCCGATCGGTTGTTGATGTTATCGGTTCAAGAAAATGCATTACCTTGGATAATCTCATGGACATACTTGATGAGTGTAATGTACCAATTACCAAGACCGATTATGTGGCGGAAATGGTAAATGGTATGGGATTTCATATATATGATCATTTTCCGACTGAAGTTGAGCTTCTTGATGCGCATGATGGTAGTCAACAGAATCTAGATTTTGATTATGCGCAGAGTGATTATGAGGCAGTATTTAGCGAATCGCTTGAAATCGACCCAGGCCTACAGTCGCTGATTGCTTATGTACAAGAAATTAAACCAGCACAACATGGAGAAGCCAATTATTTGTTCGATCATATGAGTCCAGAAACAATCACCCGCCTATTTGATATGAATCTCAGATCAGTGTTAAGAATAGCGCTTGGAATGTCTAAAAACTGTGATATTGAACTGGCTGACTTAATTCAATATGGTTCACTTGGGCTGCTGACGGCAATCGATAAATATGATATATCTAGTGAACCGCCATTTGCCTCCTATGCGAACTACTGGATTTTTCAATCGATTGCTAGAAACACATCGTTTCACGGAAATGGATGCTATTATCCAGTTCATATGAGTGACCTAATTAAACAAGTGATCGGTATTGTGAACGATCATTGGTGCCAAAATTGTAGCGGAGATAATTTGCAATGTGAGAACCTGATAAACGAGATTGTTAAAAAATGCGAAATCGATGATTCCACAGCGCGAAAAATACTAACCTACTTGGTTCAACCTGTTTCGGTTGAAGAACTCATTGAGACTGACGATGAGGCTCTCTCGGACGAAGGCCTCTTTAATGAAACAATGCTAGATAGGATAGCCAATATGCTTTGTTCTGATGATATTCAAAGGGCTTTGGAATGTCTCTCCGAAAAAGAAAGGGATATTCTGAAAAAGCGATGTGGTTTTAATATGAGCAGATGTATGACGTTGGAAGAATGTGGGGTTAACTACGGCGTAACTAGGGAACGCATTCGGCAAATTGAAGGTAAGGTAATTAGAAAATTGAGGCATCCTACACATAGCAAAAAGCTTAAGGGATATTACTAACAAAAATGATATTCACGTTTTATTACATGCCAACGCGCAAACTTCTTAAAATATGACGGTAGTAAATTTCTACAATAGAATAACGGAGGTAAAACCGCATGGACAACTTCCGTGCCTACCATGGACATAGAGGTATTGCCATGAATATAGAAAGCAAGCTGAGGCCGATCTATATCGCAAAAATACTGTTGGAAAGGACCGATGAAGACCATGTCCTCACCACGAACGAGCTCATCGACATTCTTAAACAAGAGTATCAGATCAGCGCCCATCGCACGACCATCGGGGATGATATTAAAGTTTTGGAGCAGGTCGGCCTTGACGTCAAAACTATCCGCTCCACGCAAAATAGATACCATGTCCTCTCCCGTACCTTCGACCTTGCTGAGCTCAAGCTCCTGATTGACGCGGTGGAATCATCAAAGTTTATTACGGACAAAAAGAGCACCATCCTGATTCAAAAACTACAAAAGCAGGCGAGCATTTGCAGTGTGGACGCTCTGAAACGGAACCTGAAAGCGTACAGCCGCTTTAAGCCGGACAATGAGGATATCTTTTATATTGCAGACATGATCAATACGGCGATCAACGCCGGGAAAAAGATTTCTTTCCAGTATTATTGCTACAATATCCGCAAGGAAAAGGAACTGAAGAACGGCGGCAAGAAATATATTTTCAGTCCCTACTATCTCATCTGGGACGGTGACTGCTACTACGTGGTTGGCTACTCCGACAAGCACCAGGATATCGGAAATTTCCGGGTGGACAGAATCTATAAGCAACCAACGGTGGTGGACAAGCCTGCCGAACCGGCTCCAGAGGACTTCGATATCAATGACTACATAAAGACCTCCTTCCGCATGTACAGCAGTGAGCGCAAGGAGGTAGAGTTGATCTGCGACAACAGCACCATGGACACAATCCTTGACCGCTTCGGAACCGATGTGGAGACCTACGCCAACGATCTGACCTCATTTCGCGCCGTGGTCAATATTGCTGTTAGCCATGTCTTCTATGCCTGGGTGTTCGGCTTCGGCGGCAAGGTGAAGATAAAGTCACCAGATGAAGTTAAAAACGGATATTCAAAGATGGTTCATGCCGCAGCGAATGGGCTGAAGTAAGAGAAATACAGCAAATCTGTATGGAATGGATGATATTCTGAGTTTAGCAATAATCGGCAGCAAAGAAGAATGGAACCATGTCATTTAATTCGTTTATTACAACGGATAAAAAAATACGGTAGAGTTGCTCTTTGCAAAAGTTTTACAATTTGGCGTAAGGCCAAAAACAACAGTGAACACAGAGCATAAAAAGGAGTATGCGTACATGGCAAAGAAAAGTTTTTTCGACTTAATTGAAGACTCCAAAAAAGCAGCCGCAGCAGCGGGCAATAAAATAAAAGAGACTGCAAAAGTATCTAGCGGTTTCGATATTTCACGGTACAGTAAAAGCGATGAGGAAACCATTAAAGAGCTTTATGGATTGAAGTGAGAAAAAGTTATCCCGACTTTTTAGCTGGCGGTTCCGTTTATTTGGGGTGTAGTCGGAAATCAAAAGCGCACAAAATTATCCCGACTTTTCTTTGAGAAATTGCTGTGTTTAACAGCTTTTCAGAGATGTGTCGTGGTAACCGGCAAGCAATGCTTGTGGCTATCCATCGCCACAAACGCTTGTTGGTGGCAAGCCCCCAATCCCCCTTTGATCGCACAATAAATTGTGCGGCTGCGCGTCCTGCGGACGCTTCCAGAGCATGGACAGTTTTAAAACGCTGTCCATGCTCTTTTCGGTTTGGCCCGGGCCATTCTCCGGTGCCGAACTGAAAGTCAACGTTTTACTTTCTCTATCGATGGTGGTGTAATCTGAATCTTCACAAACTTGCATTGTGATAAAATTTTTATTATTGTAAAAGGCAAAACAGAAAGCGCACGGAAGCACAGCGCAGATATGAAAATTAGAATTGGATTACAAATAAAAATCGAGGCGGCATATGATCTATTCCCTTGAAGAATTGAAAAAGCGAATTGCGCCGGTAGCGGAAAAATACCATCTCAGAGCCGTATATCTCTTTGGCTC
>JAQVYP010000175.1 GCA_029004655.1 Oscillospiraceae bacterium
ACTAAAGCAAATAATTAGGGGCAGCTGAACAACCCGAAAACCCTTGCAAACACTGTACAAATTGCTGCTTTAATGGTACCATAATATCAGGAATCAATGCAATAACAGCGATTTTGGGGTGGCGTGATATATAAGAAACGGTCAGAAAACGCACAGATGACGCTTAACGACTTTATCCTTCCGTTCAGCGGGAAGCTGTCGTCACAAAATCGCTTGGTGAAGCTCGCCGAGCTGATGCCTTGGGATTTGGTGGAAGACATTTACGCCGCCAAGTTCAAAAACGAGTGTCCCGATGGCAATGTGCCGATCACGGCCAGAGTGGTTTTCGGCGCGCTGTACATCAAGGCAGATAGGAATCTGAACGGCGAGATGACGGTGGAAAACATCGCCGAAAACCCCTTCATGCAGTACTTTCTCGGGCTTCGAGAGTTCACTCAATAACCCTTGTTTGACACATTGATGATGGTGCATTTCCGCAAACGATTTACAGAAGATGAGATTGCCAAAATCAATGAGGAATTGTACCATCGTATGTATCCGCCGCAGGATGAACCACCGCAGGACGGTGGAAACGGCGGCACGCTGGTTTTGGATGCAACAGTCGCGCCCTCGGATGCGCGGTACCCCACCGATTTGTCGCTGGTGAACGAGTGCCGCGAGAATGTGAAAAAGCTGATTGGCGCCATTTGGGGCGCATTGCAGAAACAGGGACACAAGACTTCATATAGCCGCAAAAAGGCACGCAAGCAGTATCTGAAGATCGCAAAACAGCGCAAGGCGAAACGAAACGCCATCAAACAAGCGGTTCCTGAACAGTTGGAATGCTTGGAAAAGAGCCTTTCCGACATTGAAAAACTGCTTGCCGAGGTCCCCGAAAACACATTGACCGACCGGCAAAAGAAACGGCTTAGCACCATTCGCAAAGTGGCAGAACAGCAGCGATCCCATGCAAAAGATCCCAAAATCCCCATCCCGGATAGAATCGTTAATCTGCGTCAACCGCATGTACGCCCATCGTTCGTGGCAAGGCGGGCGCGCCGGTTGAATTTGGACAGAAACTGAACTTTTCCGTGGTAAACGGGTTCACATTCATCGACAATTAAAGTTTTGACAATTTTAACGAATGAATCACGCTTATAGAGAGCACGAAAAAATACCGGGAACGGCATAGTTGCTGGCCGGAAGCCATTTTGGCTGATACCATCTACCGCAATCGAGAGAACAGAAAATTCTGTAAAGAACACGGTATCAGACTTTCGGGGCTAAGGCTTGGTCGACCAAAAGTCGATGAAATTGAGGCCGATAAAGCACAAGCGCGGCGTGACAGCTGCGACCGCAACATTGTGGAAAGCCGCAACGGGATCGCAAAACGCCGATATGGCCTGAATAGAATACTTGCGTACCTGGACGGCACAGCGAAATCTGAGGCGGCCTTCATCATGCTCGCCATGAACGCAGGATTGTGTCTAAGGACACTTTTGCGCCTGTTTTTTAAACGGAGATTCCACTGGGTTTTCGGACTATTTCCCAGCGAGTTACAAAACCAAGGGTTATTCAGTTGAACCTAATTAATGTATGCGAAACTGATAATTGTACCGGTTATAAAAGTGGATAGGTTAACTGAGATTTACTTAAAAACCGTAGTATGTTAATGAACTGATTTCTATCCAATGGATACTTAATTCGAAATCTAAAGAAGGTGTTTATGCGATGCTATGGTATGAAATTTTATTAAGGCTTGGACTGGCCGCTGCATGTGGTATTGTTATTGGTTTAGAGCGCGAACACAGGCATCAATCGGCGGGTATAAAAACGCATACATTGGTGTGTATGGGTGCAGCTTTGGTTTCTATGATACAAATACAAATGATTGATGATATGATTAAGCAGGTACAAATGGATCCGAACTTAGCGAATGTGTTAAAAAGTGATTACGGTCGTTTAGGCGCACAGGTAATCAGCGGTATTGGATTTTTAGGGGCAGGAACCATTTTACACAATAAAGGTTCGGTCAAGGGATTAACAACGGCAGCTACACTGTGGGCAATTGCCTGTGTCGGGCTTGCTGTTGGTATGGGATATTATTTGATGAGTGTGATTGCAGTCGGACTGATAGAAATTATAATTATTACCATTCGGATTGCCCAGGGTACGTTGCAAAAAAAACACGGCAACAAGCTTTTGGAAATAGTTATGGAAAATAAACGTGAAGCGATGAATTTTATAAACGACTTTTGCTTGACACAAGGTATTGTAATATTAAATATAGAGTTTATTGAATCAGATGATGGAAACGATATTAGTGAACCAAAAAAATCTAATATTGTGAATACATATCAGTACTCTATTTTATTGCCACGTACTATGAAACTGGTTAATGTTTTAGCTGGTCTGCAAATAGAGGATTCAATCAGAAGTGCTTCTGTTGTTTGAACAATTACTTAAAAATGATTACTGCAAAAAAGATATGCTGTAAAAACCTAAGATGATAAAAACTGATAATAACACACTAGTAAATCATTATAATAAAAAAGTAAAAAATAAAATGAACTGCCCCAATTTGTGCGGACAGCATAAAAAGCCCCTATGGTAGAAAATATTAAGATTTAAGCAACAAACTGATTTGGTTGTTCCAACGGAATCAGTTTTGTTTTCAATTGGATCCTTTAGTTATTGTAGAAGTGTATGTATTCACCTATGAGGAGGCGAGCCTCCTCATAGGTTTTGAGTTTTGTGCGGTAGATACATTCTGTTTTAAGTATTGGGAAGAAATTTTTCGCTAAAGCATTGTCGTATGGATTTCCCGCGTCTTGACATTGATGGAGTTATGCCATAAGATTGGGTTGGGTGGAAATATGCTTGTGAAGTGTATTGCAAGCGTTGGTCACTGTGGAGCTGTAACTCTGCGGTGACCCTTTCTTTTTTCTTAGCTGCTCTAATTGTGTTCAATACCAGATTTACATTTTGTTCGGTTCCGGTCTTGTACGTTACAATACTGTTGACAACAAGTCTCTAATGATGGATAGATACAGAATGCCTTGTGCGGTATGAATGTATGAAATATCCGTTACCCACTTTTGATTAGGTCTGTCTGCATTGAAATCACGATTTAATAAGGTTGGATATTTGTGTAGTGCCTGACCATAATTACGGTATTTCTTTCGCCTGACTACTGACAGTAAATTGTATTTTTGCATTAACCTCAATATTGTTTTAGGGTTGTGATGAACGCCGTTCTTTTCAAGCCAAGTGTGAACGCGGCGGTAGCTATATGTGTTATTTTTGAGCTCATTTACATTATAAAGTATACCATAATGTGAGAGTCAATAGGTAGATTTAAGTTTTATCTTTTCGGTTTAATACTATAATATTACATTGACATGCCGATTTCAGCAGTGGTAAAACTGCATTCCTGTGAAAGAACACAGTCACCATTGTTGTATAGCAACTTGGCTTTAAATATAAACTGTAATAGATATCCGTCATGCCTAAACCAATTAATAATTTCGTCTTTAGAAAACATATCAAAATCACAAACCAACGCATCGTTAAGAGTAGCCTTTGTTTCGACACAAACTTTTCGCAGATAAGATTTAATTTTTGACCAAGACATTTCAATCGGGTTAAAATCCGGTGAATAAGGGGGCAAAAATAATACAATTACCCCTTTGTCAATTAAAGGCTTTAGCGAATTTTTCACTTTGTGAACAGAACAATTATCAAGGATAAAAATATCATCTTTTTTCATTGCAGGAGCAAGAAATTGTTCAACATATGGTTTAAAAATTTCTGTGTTTAAAGTGCCGTCAAAAGTGAATGGTGCACGAATGCCATCAAGTCCCAATGCACCCATTACAGATATTCTTTCAAATCGAGTGTCTTTTGCTGGAGCATTTACTCGGCTGTTTT
>JAQVYP010000176.1 GCA_029004655.1 Oscillospiraceae bacterium
ACAAGTGATATAATCCATCAATAAAACTTAATTAATGCTGAAGAAATGATCAAAAAATGTTGTATTACAGCGACCTGAAAATATTCGAATAGTAAATTGACCGGTGGCATTTTTTGTGTTATCCGGTCAATTTACAACAAAATTTTTATCTAACTATAAGTTTTACTCCGCCAAGAAAGAGAATGACAGAATGCCTTATACTAATTCCAATTAAAAAGTGACCAAGATTTGCGAGGATTTTGTTTGTGAGACAAGGCGGAGGACGAAGGCGGGCTATCGCCCGCCGAGAACGACAACGCAGTCTCGCAAACAAAAGACCGCGAAGATTGGTTGATTTTTATTTGGAATTAGTATTAATCGTAGGACGGGGACAAGCTCGAGCCGCTTTGCTGTCGAGTGTCCTAATTTGATGATGTGCTATTGTAAGTTGGAAATAATGGCGAGATACTTGTGAGTGTACGCACAAGCACCGGCGGGAACAAGCCCCCCGCCCTTCATCAGTTATCCTATACTAAAAGATTGCCGAATAACTTAATAGCCTTAAATTTTTATAATAATCTCTTGACACTGGTTTGCAGTAATGATATAATAATCGAGCCCTCTAAAATCAGAATCCCCAAAATGCGAGTGTGCTGGAACTGGCAGACAGGCACGTTTGAGGGGCGTGTGTCTTTGGCGTACGGGTTCAAGTCCCGTCACTCGCACCAAAAAAAGGTCCGTAAACCGTTAGTATGACTGGGTTTACGGACTTTTTGTTTTTCCTGAAATAGTGAATTGGTGCTTGCTTGGTGCTTATCATTAAAAAAGATGCTAAAAATCGCTGAAAATTACTAAAAATATGTGGCGGCATTTCGCTAGATTGTGATATCGTTTCTGCCGCTGTATTATACTAATTCCAAATAAAAATCAACCAATCTTCGCGGTCTTTTGTTTGCGAGACTGCGTTGTCGTTCTCGGCGGGCGATAGCCCGCCTTCGTCCTCCGCCTTGTCTCACAAACAAAATCCTCACAAATCTTGGTCACTTTTTAATTGGAATTAGTATAAACACAATAATGATGATATTATTTATTAATTTCTTATGTATTACTTCCCCTTTATTTACAGCAAAACAGCTGATGCGTTTTCGAAACGCATCAGCTGTTTTTATAATGTTTAGATTTGAACATTATTTTGATTTAATTGTCTTCTTCATCTTCAGCTTTGAATGCCTTAATGGTTTCTACAAGTGCTTCCGGGTTGTTATATAACTTCAAAATTGTGCTGCCCACGAATGCGCCGTCGCCTTTTGCATCCTTAACCATTTTAAAGTCGGTCGGAGTCGAAACACCAACACCGCAGTAAATCGGTCTGTCGATTCCTTGATTTCTCAGATGTTTAATACAATCTGCAAGAGTTGGGAATTTTGGATTGATTTTCCCGGGTGCTGCAACTGCCTGCATATAAACAAATCCATTAGAAGCCTTGGCAGACTCGATTTCTTTATCCAACATATTAAATTGGACATAGCAAGAAATTTGTATGCCTTTTTGAATCATTTGATTTTTAATCACTTCATTTTCCAAGCCGACATAAATAATATCTTTTATATCATTGCTAAGGCAAAAACCGATAAATTTTTCTACACCGATTTCTTTAACGGTGCTCTCATAAACCACCATTAGGACTTTTATATTTGGATATTTACGTTTAATAACACGAATATTATCCATATACTTGTCATAATCATCGCATTCTTTTAGGGCTTCTGCCATTCTGCTTTTAATTAAATCGTTCTCTAAAAATGGATTCCTGGCCGGCAAGTCAATTTCAATAACATCGCAACCGGCAGTTGCATAATACCCTGCTATTGTTTCGCTCGCTGAAATTGTCGGATATCCATTTGACAAATAACAAATCAACTTCATAAAAAGCTCCATTTCGCCGCTGCACATCGGCAAATTATAGTTTATATTTCCCCTATCATGTGCAGTATTAAATGATAAGAAACTTTAGTCACACTAAAACGGAAAATTGAATTTATATGAAATGTTTATCGCGATTAGTGTATTATCCAAGGCTTCAGGCTGATACTAATCTCAAATAAAAGCGTAGATATCTTTACGGTCTAGTTTTCGTCCCGCCGCGTTGTCGTCGTCGGCGGGCGCCAGCCCGCTGTCCTCCTCCGCCTTGCGGGACAAAAACTATCCTCGCAAATCTAATCTCCATTTTTAATTGAGATTAGTATGAAAGACTTGCCCCTTCGCATTCTAAAGCATTTTTCTAACCGCGATAAACAGTTTCAAAGAGATTAACGAATTGTTCGTGAGTAGGAATAATCGGGTTTGTCTTTGTGCATCCGTCAGCTTTTGCGGTATCAGCCATTTCAGCTATTTTTGCGTTATAGGCCTTTTCATCTGGAATTAAGCTGCTGAAGTTTTTAGGAATATTAACCTTAGCTTTCAATTCTTCAACTGCGGTAGCAAAATCCTTTGCGCCTATTACGTCTGCCAAATGCTGATATCTTTCCTTTGCAACCTGAGAATCACTGTTAAACTTAATAACATACGGCAGAACTATTGCGTCGCCAAGTCCGTGTGAAATTCCAAAAGCACCGCCTAGTGTATGTGCCATAGAATGAACGATACCCAGTGATACGTTTGTAAATGCAAGGCCGGCAACCATAGAGGCACTAAGCATTTTTTCTCTGTATTCTAAGTTTGAGCCCTCGTTATAAGCCTTTGGTAAATATTCGAAAATATCCTTAATTGCCGCGACTGCAAGAATATCAGATAAATAATTCGCACGTGTTGAAAGATAAGCTTCAATTGCGTGTGTCAATGCATCAAGGCCTGTTTCTGCAGTAATCTTCGGGGGCATAGATGCTGTAACTTCAGGATCACAAATAGCGATATCAGGCATCATTTCCATGTTGCCTATACCCATTTTCATATGTGTCTTTTCATCGGTAATAACAACACTTCTGCTTACCTCGCTTGCAGTGCCTGCTGTTGACGGAATGCAAACAAATTTTGATTTTCCAGTACGCTTAGGAAATGTATTGGGGGGAAGAAGCTCGGAAAGCTCCGTAAGCTCAGGATGCTCATAAAAAATCCACATTGTTTTTGCGGCGTCCATAGGAGAACCGCCGCCCAAAGCGATAATCAAATCCGGCTGAAATTTCTTCATTGCTTCTGCACCTTTAAGAACAGTTGCAAAACTCGGGTCTGACTCTACGTTTTTAAATAGCTCCGACTCAATATTAGCCTCTTTTAGATAGGAAACCACTTTATCATACATACCGGTTCTAATTAAGGATTCTCCACCCATAACTATCATTGCGCGTGTGCCTTCAAGTGTTTTAAGATACTCTAGACATCCTTGTCCAAACATCAACTGGCTTCCAGCAAGTTTCATTGGTCTCATCATATTAAAAATACCTCTACTTTCTTAATGCATCCAACAGTTCACAAGTTAACTCATAAGAAACTGGATTTGAAATTATTCCGCCTTGTTTCAGACTGCTTCCGATAATAGCGCCATCTGCAATTCCCATTTGTTCCTTAATGTTTGACGGCTTAACTCCGCTGCCCGCAATTACAGGTAGAGAAACAACCTTTTTCACTCTTTCGATCATTTCTATCGGAGTTTCAACACCAATACGGGTACCGGTTACAATAAGTGCATCTGCCCCGCAATCCTGTGCTGCTTTAGCAGAATCCTCAATACTAACGTTTGGCAGAACTAAATTTGTATGCTTTACCTGAATATCGGCAAAAATCTTTACATTTTCTGCGCCTAATTGCTTTCTGTAGCGCATAGCATCTTTTGAACATGGTTGCATTATTCCGCATCCCGGATATTGAACTGTATCAA
>JAQVYP010000177.1 GCA_029004655.1 Oscillospiraceae bacterium
TATTTTGATAGCAGCGAAATTGCTGATGACGGTTTATCGGATGAAAGTACCGGCGGCAATGACGGCACAACTAATAATAGTATCAGTGGCAATAATACAAACACAAAGTTTGAAGAGCCTGTTTATGATTTGCAGGGAAAGACTTTGAAAATTTTAACTGAATACAATTTTGATATGACAAAAGATAATGTATTCAACAATAGCATAAAAGCCACGGAGCAGAAATTTAATTGTAAAATTCAGTTTGTACAGAACAGTAGTTATGTTGATTTGTATAAAATACTTAAAACAGATGCAGCTGCATCTAAAGCTACATATGATGCTGTAATTTTGAGAGGATATTCTGTTGCTCCTGAAATTGCAAATTCAGGATACGTTCTTAAGATGAACGAATATTACGATTTCAATAAAGATGCTACATGGCAAGTGGATCAGTTTAAAGACCTTGGTTGGTTTAACGGAGCAAGATATGGTATTCCTTATGCACCAAATGAATACGGTTACGGTATTTGGTATAACAAAGATTTACTTGGTGCTGCCGGTATTCCGGATTTGTGGGAATATGTGAAGAGCGACCAATGGACTTGGGATACATTTAGAAGTGTATGTAGAACATTTATGCAGAAAAAGGGTGATACAAACGGTGATGGTAAACGCGACAATTATGCATTTACTTCTACCGATCCATGGCTTGATTTTGTATCAACTAACAATGCAAGTCTAGTTTCTTTTGACAGCAAGGGTGTACCATCATTTGGATTAAATTCAGCAAATGCAATTTCAGCTCTTGAATTAATTGCAAATATGCATAACGTTGATCATTCAATTCCAAATGGTGCCGAATTAGGAGAGATTACAAATTCTCCATTTAATGCAATGACGACTGGTAAAGTTGCAATGTATGCTTGTCACGCAAGATACGGAGAAGTTCTTCTTTCGAGAGGAATCAAAAACTTCGGTTGGGTTTATTATCCAAAGGGTCCTTCTGCTAAGGACTATGTTGTTCCCACAGGTTCTACCCCAGATATGGCTGTAATTCCTGCCAAGGTGTCTAATCCAAAAGAGATAGTTGCAGTTATACAAGATGCAATGGCATATTGGGATATTTCAAAACCACAACAGGTAAAACCTGAAGCTAAAACACAGGAATTATATAATGCATTAAAGAAAAGTTTAAATGCAGATAGTGTTAAACTACTTCAAAAGCAAGCTTCAAATCCTAATTATACTATGGCTAATAACTATAATCTTGAACTTTTACAAGAGTCTGTATGGCCAGAGATTTTGAACCAATCTGCAAGTGTTAAATCTGTTATTGCAAAGTATCAGGGTTCACTTTCTTCCAAAATCAAAGAAATGTACGAGGGTTCAATTGTAGAGTAGTTCCTTTTATTAGTAATCTTGTTTAAGTCGTTTGTGCCATGATCATACTTCTTATAAAAGAAAGTCGATCATGGCACAAAAATTAAATGATCAAAACAAAGCAAATAAGGGAACCTCTAAAAACTCATCGTCCGCCATCTTAGTGTGTCTTTTTCCCCCACTCAGCGTCAAAATACTCGCAAATACACAAAGTATTTGCTCCGTTTTTTCCTTGATTGGGGAAAAAATCCCCACCAATCTGTCAGACGCCGAGTATTTAGAGATTCCCATAAGTAAATTGTGGCATATTTGATTTATTGTCATTTGGAGGTAATATAGTGAATAACATAATTAAAAAAACCGCTGTATTCCTATTGTGCATAGCGCTCGGGATGGGAGCTGTTGTTTGTCGCGCGGATGATGAAATTAACGAGACAACACAGCCGTCACAAGGGAATCAGACAACAAGTCAGTATGCTGATTTTTTGCAAGAAAATAGTAATCTCTCTAGGCCACAACAAGAAATAATTGTAAATGCGAAAGATTATACTTCAGCAAGCGAAAATGCTGCAGTTTTGCTAGATTCCTTAGATGGAGTAGATAATCCGGTGCAAACAAATGATGACGGTTATGTTGAGTGGACTTTTAATGCTCCTCAAGCCGGATTATACCAAATTGAAATTTGCTATTATCCAACAGAGGGTAAGGGCAATGAAATTGAGCGGACAATTAGTATTAACAGTACTATACCTTATACGGATTTAGAATCAATAAAATTAAAAAGAACATACTCAAATCAATCTAAAGAATTTGTTAAAGATAAAAACGGTAACTACCTACGTCCTGTCCAGGTAGAAAACCCTATGTTTATAAATCAAGTATTGACGGGTTCAGGTTTTCAAGCAAAAAAGTCTTTGTTTGTAAAACTTGAAAATGGTTTGAATACAATTAGGCTAACAGCGATAAAAGAGCCAATGGCTATTTCATATATACGATTTTTTAATACAGAATCTACAGCTTCATACAGCGAAACTAAAAAAAGTTATCCTGCAAGTGAAGAGCAGGTTGAACCAATTTTAATAGAAGGCGAAAATGCAACACTTAAGTCTGATGCTGTTCTTTACCCCGTAGATGACAGAACTTCTCCAATGAACAGTCCATCTAGTGTTTCAAATGTTGTTATTAATGCAATCGGCGGTTCATATTGGGCTAAGCCAAAAATGTGGATACAGTGGGATTTTGAAGTCCCAAAAACCGGTGTATACCGTATGTACATACGCGGCAAGCAAGATCAAAATGCGGGTATTATATCATACAGAAAACTAACAATAGACGGCGAATTACCGTTTTCTGAAGCAGATGAACTTTCTTTCAATTACAAAAACGGCTGGCAAATGTTTGAAATAGGTGATGAAGCTAACGGTGCATATACATTTTATCTAGAAAAAGGCAATCACACATTACGTTTGGAAAATAATGTAGGTGAGCTTTCAGATATACTGGAAAACTTAAATGATGTTGTCGTAGGTCTTAATTCATGCTACAGACAAATATTTATGCTTACTGGATCCTACCCTGATTCTGACCGTGATTATAGCATTGAAAGTTCTTTGCCTGATTTAAAAGCGAAATTTAAAAAGCTTGCAAAAGAACTTAAAAATGTTAAAGAAGAATTTTTTGCTCTTACCAATACAAAAGGAACGGCATATTCCACAATGGATAAAATGCAGGTTCAGTTAGATAGTTTTGTTAAAGATATGGAAACAATTCCAGCAAGACTTGATGTTTATCGTACCAATATTGGTAATGTTTCAGACTTGCTTTTAAGTGCAACCGAGCAACCCTTGTTAATTGATTGGATTCAATTTGCTCCAGAAAATCAACAAGCACCAAAAGCAGATGCAAATGTTTTTTCAAAATTTATTCACGGTGCAAAATCATTTTTCGTTTCATTTGTTATTGATTATAATAACATTTCTTCTAGTGACAGTAATGATAATAGTATCGACCTTTGGCTAGGAAGTACAGCATCCGCCGTCGGCACAGGACGAGATCAGGCACAGGCACTTCAAGCATTAATTGAAAATACTTTTTCTAATAAAACAAATATTAATGTAAACATAAGATTGGTTGACGTTTCGGTATTACTACCGGCTGTTTCAACCAATAGAGGACCTGATGTTGCAATTGGCTTAGCAAGTAATCTGCCAATGAACTACGCATATCGTAATGCTGTTTACAATTTAAGCAATTTTTCAGATTTTGATGAAGTCGCAACACGATTTAATTCTGAGGCATTAACACAATTTAGGTATAGAGATAGTGTTTATGCATTGCCGGATAAGTATTCATTTTATATGATGTTCTATCGTAAAGATATTCTCGAAGAATTAGGACTATCCGTTCCACAGACTTGGAACGATGTATACGA
>JAQVYP010000178.1 GCA_029004655.1 Oscillospiraceae bacterium
TTATCCGCATTCTCAAGCGATGTATGTACGGCGTTCTCGTCGATATCGACCGCAACCGCCTTCTCAGCACCTAAAAGCAGTCCTGCAATTCCGAGAATACCGCTGCCGCATCCCATATCAAGCAGTTTTACATTCTTGTCTGCCTTTTTATCGAGCTCTTTTTCCATCATCTCAAGGCAAAGGGCAGTTGTTTCGTGCTGACCTGTACCAAAGGACGAAGCCGGATCAAGTTCAAGCACAATCTGTCCGTTTTTCGGTTCGTACTGTTCCCAAGATGGTTTTATAACCAGACTTTTTCCGATCTCAAGCGGCTTAAAATACTGTTTCCAGTTGTCCGCCCAATCCTCATCGTTCACCTTTTGTTCCTCAAGGGACAATAGACCAAAATCTTCGCCCGAGTTTCTCAGCTCGTCAAGCACCTCGCGGGCTTGTTTTGCCATTTCTTTGTCTGCGGCGCTGTCGGAAAGATAGAAAGTCAGCTTGCTTTCACCTTCCGCAAGAAGAGATTCATCAACATAATCCCAAGGCACTTCGCGCCTTTCGAGAACTTCTCTGAGTTCCGACGGGTCCTCCGTCGCAAGTCCAATAATGCCGATTGCCGACAGTCTTTCTTCAAGAACTGCCGCTCCGGCAGAATTCGTTTTTATCAGAAATTCATTCCAAATCATTTTTCGGTTTTCACTCCACTTTTTATATCGCTATTATAACGGTTTTCTCGGTTTTTGTAAAGAAATTTTAACTTTGTTTCAGAGAGGACGACAGCGGTAAATACCAGCACAAAACCTATTATCATCCTTGCATTGAGTTTTTCATAACCGAATATAACCGATGTCAGAACACCGAACACCGCTTCAAGGCTGATAATAAGCGATGCTGTGGAAGGATTGACATAAGCTTGACCGACCGTTTGCATAAGCAGCGCTAAAGCTGTTGCGAACACAACAAGATAACCGAGATCGAGAATTAGTCTTAAATCGATTATTTCACTTGAAGGCAGCTTCTCTGTGAAAAGCGACATCAAACCCGCACATAGTGCAACTGTGCCAAACTGTAGAATTGTGATTAAAATCGGGTTTTCGTCCTTTGCAAAAATTGCGACGACAACAATGTGAGCTGCAAAAGCAAAGCCGCTGATTATTGTGAGTATATCCCCGATATTGACAGCGGCAAAACCTCCGTCAAGGGCAATAAATCCTATTCCCACAAGGCAGAGGACAGCGGATGAGATATTGTAGATATCGGGTTTCATCTTGCCGATTGCCCAAAATAAAAACGGCACGATAACGACGTAAATTGCAGTTAAAAACGCATTTTTCCCCGGTGTCGTGTTGATGATGCCAATTGTTTGAAGCATATACCCGAGGAACAAAAACACACCGCAAATCATACCTCGCCAAAGGGTTGTAAGGCGAAAATCGCTGAACTGTTTTATAAATATCAAAGAAATTATGACACAAGAGATCGAAAATCTGATAAATATCATAAGATTGGGCGGTATCGCTCCAACTGCGCTTTTAACAACGACAAATGAACTGCCCCAAATCAAGGCAGCTGCGAAAAGCATTATATGATATACAAGATTGGTTTTTAATTTCATAAAGATCCTTTTGTTTATATCGATGAGTATCATTAATATTATACCCGAATAAATATGATAATGTATATAGGGAAAAAATACAACCATTTTATTGTAAATTTTCGTTTGTGCGGAATAAGATCTCGAGAATACGTAAATTTCATCGCAATTTCCACTGTGGAATTCACTTTGGAAATTTTATAACTTTAAAAACTCTATATTTGTTAGAATAATATTTAATATTTCTTTGATATTTGTATTGACATTTCACAAATTATGGTTTATAATATTTGTAAATTAATATTATTTGGAGGAAAATTAGAATGAAAAAGCGATTAAAGTTTTTCTTGCCCTTACTTTGTTATTTATATGCATCTCTAATCCTTACGCATTAGGGTATTCCGAGCAAACAGATCCAAACAAAGATTTCCATTCCGAAATTGATGAAATATTAGAAAGTAAAACATCTGATATTAGCAACTCTATTCTAAGAATCGATAATCAGATAGAATCAGCTACACAAGAATATCAGAAAACACTTATAGAAAGTTATGATATAGATAAATATAATTTAAATCCTTACAATAATTTTTTGAAAGGTACTACTGAATTAAACAATGATATCCAAAAAACTCAGGATTATTTAAGTGAAATAAACCAACTTATCGTAGCAAAAAAATGAATACATACTGGAAAAATTAGAGTTAGTAAAAAAGGAATTAGAAAATTTAGACTTTATAAATGTAGAAATTAATTATGATGCCAATTCTTCAGATGAAGCTGTCGATAGTATTTCACTATTAGCTGCTCCAACATCATTAAAAGTTTCATCTGTAATTGCGTATTATCCATCAACTAAAGAATTTTATTATTATGTTGAATATGTGATTGATTTAACTGATGATTGGGATACCTACGATTTTGTCTCAATGCAATTGAAAGATGAGAATGGGTGGTATTGGAACGATATAATTGTTACTACCTTTAGAAGAGATTATGGCTTTGATGTAATGTCGGGAAAGGCAAGTAAATATGGTGTTATTAGTGGAAATGATGTTTATTGTAGGGCAGACTTCTGGAGCGGAAATGTTTTCGCAATTAGAGATGGTTATCGACCTACTATGTTTGGTACACAAAGTTATATAAATAAAATCATTGTGCAAGGTTGGCTTCAAGTAACTGGTAGTTCAACTTCTAACCAAGTGAAATCAGATTTTGAACATAATTATAAATATATTCTGCCTATATTTGGCGCCGAAGTTACAAGCGTAAACCTTGATAAACCTACGTTTAAAATGTCTATATCTTACAAAAACGAGCAACAACATTGGGCTGCAACTGCTGGCTCATGGGCGATTTCAATTCCTTCTACAACTAACCACGGAAACGCAATTGCTGTTGGAAAAAAATATTATATTAAATCATCTTTAAGCAATAAATGTGTATCCGTTAAAAATGCTAGTAATTTTGACGGTGCTTTAGTACAGCAATACTCAAAAAGTTCTTCTCATTCTCAAAAGTGGCAGTTTATTCCTTTGGGAAATGACTTGTTTAAAATTAAGGATGTTAACTGTGGTCGTTTATTAAGTATAACTGGAAGTTCTTCTGAAAACAGTGCCTGGGCTTGGACATGGCAAGATGATGGGACGAATGGTCAAATATTTAAAATAAAAAAGATTAATCAAAATGGTTCTATGGTACTCATGACAAAATGCAGTAATTACTCGAAAGTTCTTGATGTGTCATTAGCAGCACCCGGCTATGGAACAGGGGAAGGTGACCAATTAAACCAATTCCAATACAATGCTACTAATAATCAAATATTTTATATTGAAATGACGTATTGATATCTTGGAAAGGAAGCCTTATGAAAAAAACTTTTATTGGTGCAGTTGCTGTTTTCGCAGGTTTGGGTATGTTTTATGTCTTAGGTACAACTTATTTCGGACCTTTAGGTTTAGTTCCGATGGCATTAGGAGCATTTATATTAGTGAAAGAGTATTTCTCCAAAGACTAATATAAAAATTTTAGATTCAATAAAATATATCTCCCCGAAATTGAACTGCCCCAGATTGTGCGGACAATACAAAAAGAACCCCTAAATGGTAAAATATTAAATTTTTAGGATACAAACTGATTTCGTTTTTCGAACGGAGTCAGTTTTGTTTTTAGTTGTAATCTTTCATTATTGTAGAAATGAATGTACTCACC
>JAQVYP010000179.1 GCA_029004655.1 Oscillospiraceae bacterium
TTCAACCGCAGGCGGAGTTGCCATCATTCTTCTTCTTTTTGGTCTGGGCATATTCTATGCATATTAGTTTTACATCACAAATATAGCGAAAGCCGAATGCAATCAGATGAATTTGAATTGCTAAGGAGCATCCTATATTATGCAAATATACAACTATTAATGAACAAATGTTTATAAAGCGGAATGGAATTTCAATTACTATGTTTGCAATCGGAAATGTAATCAAGGAAAAGATTGTATTTAAAAATGTAGGTAATACGGAGATATTTTAGTAACTTTACACCAAGTTAAGTCGCTCTTTATTTGATGCAAGAATTATGCGGATCAAAGAAGTTCGCTCGTTTCTAAATCGTTACCTGTTACAGAAAATCCTCCTGTAACTTACTTATTTATACCGCGTAAGACAAATTTATATGTCTTCCGCAATGGAATGTTATTTTGCGAGTAATCCCGGCTGCTTTTATCCAGCGTTCAAGAGGTCTGGATATCCAAGAAGGATCTGGTAAATCTTCAAAGACCAAAGTGCTTGGTTCCTGTGGCTCTCCACAAAGATTATATGCTTGCTCACTGATTGGCATATACTCCACTCCTTTGGTCTTCTTTTGTGTGAAGTTGAGGATGTGGTTATCGCCATCTGTTTGAACCTCGCTCCAGTGGAGCTTTTGAATATCACAATGGCGAAGGCCTGTGAGGGCAGAGAAAAGGGCAGCACGTTTTAATATTGGACGGTCACAAGGCGTGACTGCGAGTTTGTTAAGTTCCTCAACAGTGAGATGCTCACGACGACTTACTTGTTCTTGAATGCCTTTTACTTTTGCTGATAGATTGATAGTAAGATAGCCATCAATGAAAGCTTGTTTAAGTGCGGCCTTGAAAATACTGAAGTAGGTAGCAGCTGTGTTTTGGGAGATTGTGCCTGATTTATTCCCTCCGCAGGGGGCTGTTATGATGAATCTGCGAAATTCTTCAATCAGTTTCAAGTTCATTTGAGAGAAGAGAATTACCGGGGCTCCTGCAAATAATACGATCAGTTCTCCTACTCTAGTCCAATTGACAATAATGGATTGAGAACTTCTCTTATGTCTCTCAGTGGTTATTTTCTTGAAATAGACTATAAAGTTTGTTTGAGAACGTTCGTTTTGAGTGGCTTGTTCAGTTTCAGAATCGGTATATAATGCTGCGTTGTCGTATTCACGCTGGCGAAGTTTGCGGACATTATCGGCATAGATGCAAGATTCCTGGTCCACCCCTGTCTTGCAAATGATTACACCGTTTACATCGCGTTTGGGCTTATATGATTTATTGGTTCCGGTGGTGCGGGCCGTATGAGATTTATCCCATATTGGAGTCGTAATGCTTCTGTTGAGGTATTCCCTTACCCTTTGAGGTTTCTTTTTAGTTACTACAAAAACAGGATAAGCCTCTATGTATAAATACCACTCGTCAGCATATTCGGACTTTCTAAGTTTGACTGTGACTTTGGTGTTGGGTAATGCTTTTCTCATAGTGGTTATCTGTAAAGGTTGTCTATTTCTGATTTAGGGGCGTAAACGTGCTTTCCTATTTGACGGGTAGGAATAGAATACTGGCGAATGTGCTTATACACGCTACTCTCTGATATTCCGAATTTTTGAGCAATTTCTCCAATGGTGTAACAGTCAGAGGGCTCAAGGCTGAAGAGCTTTTGTGAAGGTTTTTCTATCTGGATTGGTTCGGCTCTTTTAGAGAACAGTTGTTCTACCTCTACGCGGCTAATGCGTAAAAGACGTGTGCCAAGATTAATCGCCGGAATATGTCCTTGACGGATGAGACGGTAAAGAGTGCTTTTGGCTACCCCATATATGGCGATGGCTTCAGGAATGGATATGTATGGTCTATCTTCAGGAACAGCATCGGCCACTGCTTTCAATTGCTCCTCTTTCTTCTTTTCTGACTTTTTCTTCCTGTATGCGGCATCACTACATTTGTCGGAACAATAAAGTGATTTTACCGTTTTAGGGGTAAATAATTCTTCTTTTTTGAATCTTGCTTGTCGCCATATCTATCTGCTTATTAGTTGCCACTTGTATTCGTATGTTTCTATTAGTTCCACTTTGCCACTATTTAAGTTCCGATACAAATATGGTACAAAAATAAGATAAAAAAACCATATACAAGCATAAATAACGAGAAATGTTATCAACAAAAAAGAGGTGCAACCACTTGGATTACACCTCTTTGAATATTTATTGTCTTTCGACTTTTATCTGTCTTATTTTACGTTGTGGCAAATCGGCTTCCAACCGCAATTCTTTCATTTTTTCTGACAATAACATATTCTGACAATTAGATTAAATCGTTCTTGAATAACTTTTGCAAAAATACGAAAATTATCTGACATACAGATAATTTTAATAACGATATTTATATTCATAAATTAATTAAAGCACAAAAGCCCCTGTTAAAGGGCTTTTGTATTGACTCCATTCTTTGTATATTCGCCGTGTTTTTGCCTTGTAAGTAATCCGCCACTTAAACAACGTGCAATTTGCTTGTCGGCGGTACTTTCGGGAATGCATAGACGTTTGGCAAGCATAAATATCAAAAAATATTTATCAACAAAAAAGCGGTAACACATTGTGCTACCGCTTTTTACTTATTTATAACTACTACTTGTTTTGTAGTCTTATTTCACTTCCTCTTAAATGAAATATAGCATGGCTTTACTGATTATTTTATGGGGTGGCGCCTGTTTTATAGGCGCATTGATGAATGCGGATAAAAATTAAATTTGTATAATAAAAATAATTGTATTATCTTTGCATCGTAAAACATAGTCCGCACCTATGATTGAGAGATTTGGCTCGGTAAGTAGAGGGGCAGCGTGCGGAGCTCCCTTTGAACATCGGGCCTTTGTATTTTAAATTTTTAAACATGGATAATGGCAGATACATGTTTGTATCTCCAGAGGAGCACATCCTTAAGAGTAACGAGGAAAGACAGCAGTATCTTGAGGACTGCCTCTCAGGTAAATTTAATAACCCAAAATCTTAATTCAACTATTATGAGAAAAATTGACATCGTCGCAAATGTTGCGAAAAAGACCTCACTCCCAAGAGAGGAGGTTGTCATCGTTATCGATGGCTTTATGAATGAGGTTCGAGCCTCTCTGTCCAAAAATGAATCCGTCTTTCTCCGTGGGTTCGGAACCTTCCTGATGAAGCACCGCGCACAGAAGCTTGCGCGTAACATTTCCGCCGGAACATCGGTAGTTGTTCCCGAACGTAGCGTTCCTGCCTTTAAGCCATCAAAGGACTTCATCTCGAAATGAGTAAGGAACTGTACACAAAGCACGCCAGCGACGAAGTTTGCAGGCTGGCCAAAACATTTGCTGACCTTCATATTCAGCAAAACGGTAGAGTGTTCTATTTTTCGTCTCCGGCATCAAAGCCGGTCACCAATGCGGACCTCTTGGATTTTCTTGAAGGCAAAGGTGTGCAGATTTGGATTGAGCCCGTGAATGTCGTTGACGAGTTTCCGATTCGCCAGTACAGGGGCCACGTCTGCAAGGATGATAAGGTCAACACCAATGTTGTGAGCACGAAGGAGGGAGCTCTTGAAAAGGCCATTCTCCACGGTCTGGAACTGTTAAAAAATCAACCCCTAATTAATTAATATCGGAATTATCTACTTTAATCTTGCATAATCCAAAATAAAGTTGTACCTTTGCATTATAAAAAGCAAAGAGATATGACATACTTTGAGTTTACAAAGAGATTCCCAGACGAGAACAGCGCGATAGAT
>JAQVYP010000180.1 GCA_029004655.1 Oscillospiraceae bacterium
TAGAGGATGACTCAGGTTTTGATTTTTTTGTTGTAATTTTATTACCGATAGGATATTCTGACATGATTTTCACTTTACGTTTAGCGATATAAAGTTACTGAAATTCAGTCGAATATCCTATTATTCTACAATCTATTTTACTGATTATCAGATATATAAATGATAGTTTGTCCTAGTCTTTCATAAATCATAATATCTATTACTTGCAAATAATTAACTACAAAAATGAAGGTGGAAGTTTTTCAACTAAATTGAAGAAGAACCAAATAGGTTTACACAAAATGTAAATTTAAAGCAGGACAATGAAAACAAAATTAAACAAAATTCCGGACGAGATACAATATCAGATCGTCCAAGAGTACTTGACTACTGAAATCACTTATGATGAGTTAAAAAAGAAATATAATATTCTATTAATCAAAATAATAACTATAATTTAAATAATAATGTTAAAATGAATATTTTTTTTTTGGTTATTAAAATTTAATACCATACATTTGTTATGTTAAATTTTGAAGAACATAAAATGGTAATGATAAACTTTGCAAAACATACCTGTCACTTCATTCATGATGTTTAAAATAGAAAAAATATTTTTTGGAGACTTATGAATAAAAATATCCTTATATCTTTTTTGGAAATTTTGAATGTAAAACACACTAAATCATATACATCAAAATTCTTTACGGAACATCCATATAAATACACCTTATTCGGACTGTCATCAATGTTAACCGATTATAATATTGAGAACTTAGGTTTAAAAATTACGAATAAGGAAGAACTGATAAACCTTGACCATCCATTTATAGCACACATTGGTAATGATTTCGTCATTGTAGATGTTATAACTCCTACTGAAGTTCATTTCATTCAAGGACAAAAGAAAATAAGCGTTTCACATGAAGAATTTAAAAAAATATGGACAGGTTATGTTTTATTTGCAGAGACCAATAATTCTTCTATAGAACCTAATTACAAAAAAAATAAGCACCAAGAATTTGTAACCGATTTTCAGAAAACAATTATATTTATATCAATTTGCTTTTTAATACTCTTCTCATTTATACAAAATAATAAAACTTTTGAATTAGGAATACTTATTCTTTTCACGATTAATCTTATAGGTTTGTATGTTAGCTATATGCTTGTTGCAAAAGAGCTAAACAGTCAAAGTGAATATACGGATAAACTGTGTTCATTATTTAAACACAGCGATTGCAATAACATCCTTGAATCCGACGCTGCAAAGTTTCTAGGTTTTTTGGGATGGAGTGAGGTTGGTTTTGGTTATTTCCTTTCAAATATTATAATTATTTCTGCTTTACCCTCACTCATTCCCAGTTTGGCATTGTTTAATGTTGTGGGGATATTTTACAGTTTTTGGAGTATCTGGTATCAAAAATATAAAGCAAAACAGTGGTGCCCTTTGTGCCTCACAGTCATGTTGCTTTTATGGGGTATTTTTATAACGAACATATTATTTGGATATTTTGATTTATCGCTAATTACGATTCAAAGTTTGTTAATAACTTCGGTTATCTACTTAATCGCGATTTTAAGCACAAATTTGTTGGTGCCTGTCATTGCAAAAGGTCTTAACACTAACAATATTCAATATGAAATAAACAGTATCAAGGCTAACGAAGATGTGTTCAAAACATTATTAAACAAACAGCCACATTATAAAGTTTCTAAATCCTCATCTCAACTATTGTTTGGAAACATAAACTCACATAATTTAATTACTGTTTTTTCTAATCCTCATTGTAATCCCTGTGTGCGAATGCATGTGAGAATAAATGATTTAATCAAACATAATAAAGATATTTGTGTTCAATATATATTATCTTCATTTAACGAAAAATTAGATGTTTCCAATAAATATCTTATAGGAACATATCAGCAAAAAAACGGAGATGCTAAGCAGGTATTCGATAATTGGTTTGAGTTCGGTAAATTTAATAAGGAACTTTTTTTTGATAATTTCCCAATCGAGTTTGAAAAAAATGAAATTGAAGATGAATTTAACAAACATAAACAATGGAAAGAAGAATCGGGATTAAGAGCAACTCCCACTATCCTAGTCAATGGTTATAAATTGCCTGATTACTACAAAATTGAAGATTTACAATTTATTTCAAACAAATAAATTTATTAATGTTACATTAATGATTTTTAAATTTCAAGTTTATTACTTAAAATTATTAAAAACTGGTCAGCTTATAGTGATGGAATAAAATTACAAAAGACTCTTTGTTAAACAAACTATGATGAAATGAAAACAAAATTATTTTCTCTATATTTACTCGCATTTGTGTGCGTTCAGAAAGTATACCCTAAAACATTGGCAAATGAATGTAGCGATTCGGATGTATTGGAATCCGCTTCGATTGGAGTAATTTACTCTTTCAGTCAAATAGCAAAAAAAGACCGTGCCGACATCTTTATTACCGATACTATGGCTCTCACTATTGGAAAAAACTGTTCCGTTTATTACGATTGGAATAAAAAAAGGAGGGATTCTATCAATAGCAAAATAATTCCGATTGAAAAGGTCAAAAGCGTAAATGTATTTAAAGATGAATCACTACTTCTTTCGCGTTTGGAAAGAATGCAGGAACCAACTTTCATAAGTGATGAAAGTAAAGGCGAATCAGAACGAATTTATAAAAGCAGAACAAAAGGTGAAATATTGACTATTGATATAGATCCGTCGGAGGAACGCAATCCTCCCACACCAACATATTTGCAGGTAATCGAATTTATTTCGCCACAAGAATGGACCATTTCAGAGGATACCTTAACTGTTTTGGGATATACCTGTCTAGAAGCAGTAACAACGTTTCGTGGACGTAATTATAAAGCTTGGTTTACGCTGGATATTCCTGTTAACAAAGGTCCTTGGAAACTTTATGGTTTGCCTGGAATGATTTTGAAAGTAGAAGATGATGATGGAGTTTTTCGTTTCCAAGCCATAGGAATATCTCAAATTTCCCACGAAAGCATAAAACTGCCAACCGACCGTAAAATTGTACCAAGCTCCCTAAAGCAGTTGGATGATTATCGAAAAAATCGCTTTAAAGAATTAACGTACGGCTTTTTTGAAGATGGTACATCAAATATGTTTCGTTGGAGAAATCCACTAACGTTTCAATAAATGGAAGTAGAATAAATATTAGATGAGACCAATAATAACATTACTGCTCTGTTCTCTATTTTCGTTTTCAGTTTTCTCTCAAACCGAAATCTCCGGCCGTGTATTAAACTCCAAAACCCGTAAACCCGTTGATGCTGCCACCGTAACGCTGCATCCCGTGGGTTCGGCAACTATACTTTCGTACACGATGACGGTTAAGGACGGAGCTTTTACACTTAAAAGCGCTGCCATGCCCGATTCTGTAACCGTTTCGGTGCGAGCTATGACCATCGAAAGCCAATCGAAAACCGTGAAAGGCAATGTCGGGTTTGTGGAGTTTCTGGTAAAAGAAAACGTTACTGAATTGAAGGAAGTGATTGTTCAAGCACCCAAAATCCGGCAATTGGGCGATACCATTCATTACGATGTTTCCAGTTTTCTGGATGAAACCGACCGCAGCATCGGCGACGTGCTGAAAAAATTGCCCGGTGTGCAGGTACTTTCGTCGGGACAAATTATGTATCAAAACAAAGCCATCAGCAAATTTTATGTAGAAGGGCTGGATTTGCTGAAAGGCAAATACGGCATTGCGACCAATAATATCGATGCCAAAAACGTGGCATCTGTGC
>JAQVYP010000181.1 GCA_029004655.1 Oscillospiraceae bacterium
ATCTAAAATCCGCTTATCTAATACTATTAATTAAATCTTGACAATAATTAATATATGATGTAAAATAATCAAGCTGTATTAATTATGCTGCTATGGCTCAGTTGGTAGAGTGCGTCCTTGGTAAGGATACCAAAGCTTCCTATATAGTGTCATCTAAGTACATTCAGTACGAAAAAGCTTGATTTTAGTGGGTTTTTAGAAAATCATTTTTCAGGCTGTGATAAGTAATTTCATCTAGGTTCATTCCCGTTGTGGGCAAATTGTGGGCAACTTTTTTAGCCCCAAAAATTTAATATGCTGCTATGGCTCAGTTGGTAGAGTGCGTCCTTGGTAAGGACGAGGTCACGCGTTCGAATCGCGTTAGCAGCTCCAGTTAAAACCCGCATGGCTAAAGGCTTTGCGGGTTTTTTCTATTCCTATGAAACAATTTAAAGTAGTCATTTTAGGGCAATTCATTGTGGGCAAAACCCCGAATTGCCCACAATGAAATTAAAGGAGGAAGCAATTATGACACCAAATGAGTATGTCCAATTTATCTTGCAGGTAAAAAAGGAGGAATCTTCCCGAAAAGCGGTTGATGAAGCAGCCGCCTATGAAGTTGCACAGCTTATAAGTGGTAACTTCACCTATCTTCTGTATGAAGCACTTTGGATGAATCATTTCGAAATGGATTCTATCACACAGCACTTGGAAAGTCTGCATGACAGTAAAAATCATTTTGGATTGGTTTATTTTATCTTCATACTGGCAAATGCAGTGGATTTTGAAACACCTGCTCAATTTGTTGAAATGAGTGGTCAAGATGATCTAATACCTTTTCTATCCTCTGCTATCATTGAAGATTGGTTGGATTACGATACCAACCATGAAGAAACCGAATATGATGGGTAATACCATTAATTATTTATGTAAGCTGATTGTTTTTTTATAAAAGCAAGCGGCTTTTTATTGTCATCATACATCGGTTTTATATGTGCTCCATCAATTAAATTTGATGGAGCTTTTTGATATCTTTACATAGACGTTCACCTAACCGTGGACGGCTAAATCTATTTTAGGAGGTTTATAAATATGTCAGTGTGCAAAGTGATTGCTATATGTAATCAAAAAGGTGGCGTGGGCAAAACGACAACCGCTGCCAATCTTGGCATTGGTCTTGCAATGCAAGGCAAGAAAGTATTGCTGCTCGATGCAGATGCACAGGCTTCTCTAACACTGTCCCTCGGTTATGAGAAGCCGGATGAAATGCCCATAACATTGTCGGATATAATGCAGATTGTTCTCGATGATATTCCCATACCGGATGATTATGGTTTGCTTCATCATAAAGAGGGCGTTGATTTAATGCCTGCTAACATTGACTTGTCTGGCATGGAGTTGCGACTGATTAATGCCATGAGTCGAGAAAGCGTTCTCAGGACTTATGTTGACGATTTGCGAAAACAATACGAGTACATCTTGATTGATTGTAGCTGTCTTACGCTTTATCATAGATGCACCGCATCTGGGACATACAGGTACATCTTCACTATCAGAATGATTCGATAAAACTTGCTGTGGTTCTTCTGCATCCGCAGTTTTTACCAGTACTTGCTGGGGTGAGTTGTGATACTTTTCTAAATAATCTGTTTTACAAACGCTGTGTTTATTTAAAAAGAAATTTGCTAACTCCTCTGTTTGGCTTTCACTGCTTGTAACAGTTGCAGGTTCGTTATTTATTTTTCGTATGTATTCGATAAGCTGATCTGCACGGATTACCTGTTTTTTTATTTCTTTTGGTGCAAATCTATCATTCAATACAGTCTTTGGATTAGCCAATACAACAACGGAACGGTAGTTTTCATAAAAGTTTTTTTCAAAGATGGCCTTTGTCAGAATGTTTCCTTTTTCTGCCAGCCTAATTTGCTTGATGAGTTCTAAGTGCCGTTTTCCTTGAGTAACAGGAGAGTAAATACCCTCTTTTTTGTTCCACATCAAGCGAACAAAGTCACCTTCATTGTTAATTGTAATATCACCATATAGGTTTTTACATTCAAGCACAAAGTATCGCCTTTTGGTGATTATAAGAAAATCTATCTGTGCAGAAAGGCCTTCATACTCTAAATCGTAAATTGCAATAGCAAGTTGAACTAGTTTGTGAAAAAGATGAAGACTTGCAGTAAACGCATAGGTTTTGGGAGCCGGAGGCGAGCAGAACCTATGCGGCGCTCCGGTAGAGGATATCTAGTTGCTCATTGAAAGATTCTTCTGGGGTTCGGTAGCCGAGAGTTTTGCGCGGTAGCTGATTTATCCAGTCTTCCAAAAAGCCGATTTCATCGGTACTGAATTTTTCCAATTTGATACCTTTAGGCAAAAATCGTCGCAGTATTCCGTTGTGCCGCTCGTTGACCGGGCGTTCGCATGACGTATAAGGATGAGTGAAATATATCATTGTGCCATATACTTCTAGTTCTGAAAGACGAGCAAATTCACTACCGTTATCGCTGGTAATGGTCTTGAATATTTGGCTGAATTGCTCGGAATAGATCTGTTTTAATTGCTCTATTCCTGCCATAACTGCGTCGGAATTTTTACCGGAAATTTTTAGGTCGATACTGTTGTCGGTCATACGTTCCACAAGTGTTAAAAGCACCTCGTTTTTGCCTTCCTTTTGTCCTATCACTGTGTCAATTTCCCAGTGCCCGAAGCTGCTCCGGTCGGCTGCCTGTGCAGGACGTTCGTCAATGCTTCTGCCCATTATGCGCTTGTTTCTGCGGCTCCTGGTGGATTTAGTCCGGCGCTTCAGCTTCTCCGGCAAATCCATATTGGTTATTGGCAGCAGCCCCAAATCAACATAATTGTACAGCGTTTTTGTGCATACCATTTCAGCTCTGGAAAAGCTTTTTTGCAGAACAGCTCGGCCAAAACTGGCATCCAGTGACCACCTTTTAGTGGGATCATAGAACTGTTTGCTCACCGATTCAAGGAATAAGGTACAACACAGAAACTTGTATGGTTTTCTGCTGTTTCTTCGATTCGCCTCGTATCTGTCTTGGCCAGCCTTTGCTTTATACCGTTCTACAGTTCCATGATACAAAAGTACAGTTCCACGCCGAATCTCGTTTCGTACTGTATTTGGCGCACACGGTATTTCCTTCGCAATCCGATATGCCGACCAGCCGTCCTGAAGCCGCAACTGAATCATCATGCGTTCTTCCTTATTCAGGTGTTTCCCTTTTTGGTGTATTGTGGTATACTCTTCTTGATCCATAAAGATCCCTCGCTTGTGTTTGATGTTGTCTTAGCAACTCCATCTTAACACTTTGATCCCTTTATGGATCTTTTTTTATTAGTTCAACTTCATTTTACAATCGACCAAAAAAAACAGTTGAAAAAGTATATAAATTAAAATTATAAATCTATAATGAAATACTATGTTTCATTTACTCTTAAGTGTTTTAAGATTATAGGCATATATTCCTATAGTATTTATTAAACTTCGAATACGTTCTAGACTTGCTGTATACCCTTGAAACGCTTATTTAAAGGGACTTTTTACCAACAGTTTATGCGATTTTTTTAAAAAATTCTGATTGACTAATAACTAATGATTTATTATAATTATTAAGTATATAATCCCGTGTAAATGGATAATGGAAATGGGGATAAAAAAATGATGGATAAAAAAATTGTAATTGTAGGTGCTGGGTACGGTGGAATACTGGCAGCTAAAAAGCTTGCTAAAAAGTTCAAGAAAAACGAAAACGTCAATATCAC
>JAQVYP010000182.1 GCA_029004655.1 Oscillospiraceae bacterium
AATATGCCGTGCGCGGAGGCATTGTAGATGTTTTTACTCCTGATGCATCACAGCCCATAAGAATTGATTTTTGGGGCGACGAAATTGATACCATAGCATCTTTTGAAGTCGACTCACAGCGCCGTACGGATACACTGGAAGAGGTTAAAATAACACCGGCAGTGGAAAACTCACCCGATTCAACGGATAAACTAGTGGAACAGCTTGAGGAATTACTAAAATCAGAAAAAAAAATAACCGATGCCAGAAAGCAACGGATTTTAAGTGATATTGATAAACTGAAAAATAATATTGAGATTGCTTATGATGCCTATCTACCTCAAATTTACAATGAGTTTTGCACCATATTTAACTTTTTTAGCGGTACTCTGTTTGCAAGTGACAGCACGCGTATTTTTGATAGATTAAAAGCAGTTGAAAAGCTAGCCGCAGATGATATGACTACGCTTATAGAAGATTCGGTTATGCCAAGAAATGCGCAATCCTTCAGACTTAACTCGGTGGAGTTGTTGTCATTGCTCGAGCAAAAGGGTGTGATCTTTTTAGAAAGCTTTCCAAGATCTAAATATGATATCGTGATAAAAACCGCATTATCGTTCAATCTCAAACAAACAGCCGCTTTTGTAGGCTCGGTAAGCATATTGTGTGAGGATTTGCCGGAGGACAAAAATCATCTTACAGTTATAATGGCCGGCGGCGAGAGAGCTGCCAAGAATTTGGCGCAAGAGCTTAATGAAAGAAATGTGTACGCAACCTATTGCGACGATGAAAATAGTGTAGGAACTACCGGAGTTTATGTTATAACAGGGCAGCTGACAGCGGGATTCGAAATTCCTTATGCTAAATTTACCCTTATCACACACGGAAGAGTTGTTGCCCCAAAACATAAGTCCCGCCATAAAAAGGGGACGGATATAAGTTCTCTTGAAGAACTTAAAATAGGAGATTTAGTTGTTCATGCCGCACATGGTATAGGTGTGTTTGATGGTATAAATCAGCTCACAACCAGGGGAATAACCAAAGATTATATAAAAATTCGCTATGCCGGCAAGGACGTGCTTTATGTTCCGGTAACTTCTCTTGACATGGTTTCAAGGTATATTGGTGCTAAAGAGGATTCCGGCGTAAAAATCCATAAGCTTGGTTCAGCGGAGTGGGGTAAAACCAGAAGTCGTGTTCGCACCGCCGTTAAGGATATAGCAAAGCAACTGATTATACTGTATGCAAAACGAATGCAACAGCCGGGTTTTGCTTTTAGCCCTGACGGAGATTTACAGGCAGACTTTGAACGTCGTTTTCAGTTTGATGAAACCGATGATCAACTTCGTTGTATAGAAGAAATAAAACAAGATATGCAGCAGACTATACCAATGGATAGGTTGCTTTGCGGAGATGTGGGATTTGGGAAAACCGAGGTTGCACTTCGCGCAGCCTTTAAATGTATTGTGGACGGAAAGCAAGCTGCAATTTTGGTGCCAACTACGATTTTAGCGTGGCAACATTATAATACTGCGATTGAGCGATTTGGTAGTATGCCAGTAGAGGTTGAAATGCTTTCTCGTTTCAGAACACCTAAGCAACAGGAAAAAATCAAAAAGGATTTGAAGGCCGGTGTGATAGATTTAATCATTGGAACACACCGCATAATTTCAAACGATATTAAATTCCATGACATTGGGCTTATGATAGTAGATGAGGAGCAACGCTTCGGCGTAGCTCAAAAGGAAAAGCTGAAAGAACTGCATCCAAATGTCGATGTGCTCACTCTTTCCGCAACTCCAATTCCCAGAACACTCAATATGGCGCTGTCTGGATTGCGCGACATGTCGTCTATTGAAGAGGCGCCACAGGATAGAAAACCGGTTCAAACCTATGTTTTGGAATTTGATATGGGTGTTATCATTGAAGCAATGTCAAAGGAGATTCGTCGAGGAGGGCAGGTTTATTACCTTCATAATCGCACGGATAGTATCATTTCAACAGCAGCTAAGCTTCAAAAGCTTTTACCGGATTCAAAAATTGCTGTCGCTCATGGCAAAATGGATGAGGATGAGTTATCGAGGGTTTGGCAACAATTATTAGAACACGAAATTGATGTCCTTGTTTGCACTACCATTATCGAAACAGGTGTGGATGTTCCAAATGCCAATACATTAATAATAGAAGATGCAGACAAAATGGGGCTTTCACAGCTTCATCAGCTTCGTGGACGTGTCGGACGCTCTCATCGTCGCGCGTTTGCATATCTGTTTTTCAAAACGGGAAAGGTTTTAAGCGAGATTTCTCAAAAGCGTTTGGAAGCTATTAAGGAATATACAGAGTTTGGTTCAGGATTTAAAATTGCCATGCGTGATTTGGAAATCAGAGGCGCAGGCTCTGTCTTGGGCGGCGAGCAGCACGGGCACATGGAAGCGGTTGGATATGATATGTATCTTAAGATGCTTTCTGATGCCATAAACGTGGAAAAAGGCGAAACAGTCAGTGAAGAAAAAGATTGCATAATCGAGATTAGAATGGGTGCACATATTCCCGAAAAATATATAACATCTATGCAGCAAAGGATTGCCGCCTATAAAAGAATTGCTGGTATTCGTACCGATGAAGATGTGCTCGATGTAACTGATGAATTAATTGACCGCTTTGGTGATGTTCCGGAAGATGTTGTGGATCTTATGGAGGTTGCATTGCTAAAATCCAAAGCATCCAAGCATGGAATATCCGAAATATCGGAGCAAAGCGGCAACATATTAATGTACATGTCTAAAATTGAGCAGGAGCTTGTCTCAAAATTAGTTTCTAATTTGCCAAAACGAGTTATGCTTAATGCAGGGGCAAAGCCGTATTTAGCCATAAAATTTTCTCAAAGTCAAAGACCTTTGGATGCGCTTAAAGAAATTATATCGGCGGCAGAAGAAAGATAAGCGGACACATTAATGTGTGCCCGCTTTTTAGTTGGAATTAGTATTATTTGCGTGTTAGTTTAATGATCAAATAAAAAACAAAAGAAACAATAGCAATACCAAGAATACTGCCGCAAAAATCAAGGCAGACATCAGAAAACTGGCAACTCCGCCCAGATATAAACTTCTGGTGAAATTCATCGCTCACAGCATATGCAAGACAGATTGCAGCGGCAGTTAAAACTCGACGCCTGTGCCGCATTGTATATGTAAGCATTGCAGAAATCGTGAATATTCCCAATATACAATAAATTGTAAAATGTGCAGTTTTTCGAATAAAATGTTGCATTTCGGAAACAATCGTTTCTTTACTTTCTGACGGCAAGTTTTCATAATTACTAATAAAAACGGATGCAATTTTTTCAATAACACTTCCGCTTGTATTAGTAGAAACACCAGCGGGTTGATTTGATAAAACGAACACAGTAGTCATAATTGCAGCAACAAAACACCAAAGAGTAATTCTCGAAATGATTATTCTAGTCAAATTCAGCCCTCACGTATTTATAAAAGTAGTTTCTATTATATATTGAAATAATAAATCAATATAATCCTTAAATACTAATACTTAATTTAATTTCAATAAGTAAAAGTTAATTAAAATGTCTGTGATTTATTATATCATAAATTATTATAATAAATGCTATGATTTTACAAATTTACTTTTCTTATGTAAGACACCTCTAAAAACCTGACAACTGACAGATTGGTGGAAAAAGACGTGCCAATATGGTGGGCGGACAGTTTTTAGAGATG
>JAQVYP010000183.1 GCA_029004655.1 Oscillospiraceae bacterium
TATCGACTACTATGGTTGCTGTGCTTGCAGCATTAGAATTCTGTGATGATTCTTTAAAAGCAACAGCTGAATGTAATTCTTTAAAAATGGAACTTAAACGTGCGGTGGAGGATGCTGCCTGTGCACGACTTGAAGCTGATGAGGCTAGAAGAGAAATTGAGCGCTTAGGCCGCGAAAACCGTTTATTGAGAGCAGGTAAATCAGCATTATGATGGAAATATTATCACCGGCAGGTTCATTTGAATCACTCGTGTCCGGTGTGCGGGCAGGTGCTGATGCAGTTTATCTTGGTGCGGGGGATTTTAATGCGCGCCGTAACGCAGATAACTTCAGCGAAGATGATTTAATAAAAGCATGTGAATATTGTCATATTAGGGGTGTTAAGGTCTATTTGACCATTAACACCCTTGTTTCGGATTATGAAAGAGAGAATGCCATAGCAACTGCAATTGAAGCAGCAAAAGCAGGCGTGGATGCATTTATAGTTCAGGATCTAGGTTTAGCAAGGTTGCTTAAACAAGCTTTGCCTGAGGTGCATCTGCACGCATCAACTCAAATGTCTGTGCTGTCACCCGGTGCTTTACCGATACTTAAAGAAATGGGTTTTACAAGGGTTGTTGTGGCTCGCGAAATGGATAAAATCTCATTGGCAGAGCTTTGCAAAAAAGCAGCAGAGTATTCAATTGAAATCGAAGTGTTCGTGCACGGCGCACAATGCATGTGTCTTTCAGGACAATGCTATTTAAGCTCGATGCTTGGTGGAAGAAGTGGCAATCGCGGACTATGTGCTCAACCATGTCGCTTGCCTTTTAAAGTTGAAAGCGGAACAGGCCACGATTTGAGTTTAAAGGATTTAAGCCTACTCGGAAATATTGATGAGTTAAAAAGTATGGGTGTCAAATCACTTAAAATAGAAGGAAGAATGAAACGTCCCGAATATGTTGCGGCGGCAACAGCGGCTTGTCGAGCGGCACTCTATAAAACCGAAGAAGAAAAACAACTAGCAGAAATGCTGGGAAATGTTTTTTCCCGAAGTGGTTTTACAAATGGCTATTTTGCCGGAAAAGTATCCAAGGATATGTTTGGCATTCGTACGTCGGACGATGTTCAAATGACTGCCTCCGCTCTAAACAGTACACATGAACTTTATCGAAGCGAAAGAAATTCAATAAATATCAGTGCGAAGCTGTGGATTAAAGATTCCGAAGAGTCAAAATTGGAACTAAGTGACGGTGAACATACGGTCGCAATCGTTGGCAAAGTGCCGCAAAAAGCGATTAAAACACCTGTTACAGAGCAAAGCTGTAAAACACAAATATCAAAGCTCGGCAGTACTTGTTATGTCCTAAAGGATTTTCAATGCGAGATTGGCGAGGGGTTGATTTTAACAGCCTCTGAGCTTAACACTATGCGCCGTGAAGCTGTAGAGCAACTGGATTCAGCGCGTGCAAGTCGAAATAAAATTAAGGTTTGCGAGCCACAATATACCAAGACGGCTTCCCACTTTAAAAATAAAAAAGCCGTCATTGCAAGATTCCGCTCACCGGATCAAATTCCGAAAAACCTTGGGGGAATTGCTGCGGTGTGCATGGCTTTGGAAAGTGATTTCGAGTCGGTTGGCAATCTTCCGATCAAAAAAATTATTGATATTCCCAGAGGAATGTTGGGACAAGAAGAAAACATTCTTAAACGCTTAAAAAAAGCAAAGGAATGTGGTTATAGCGAGGCTCTTTGCGGAAATATAGCGGCTTTCACGCTTTGCAAGCAGGCGGGGCTTTCTCCAATAGCCGATTTTGGAATAAATATTTATAATTCAGACAGCCTTACCGCGCTCCACGAAATGGGTGTGTCTGCTGCTGTGCTTTCCTTTGAAAATTCAGTGGATGCAATAAACATGTTTGGTACGGAATTACCTCGAGGAATCATTGCATACGGGCGTTTGCCATTGATGATTTTTAGAAATTGCCCCGGTAAAAATGGTAAAGGCTGCGGCAAATGCACAGGAATTACGAGCATAACCGATCGTAAAAATATTGATTTTATGATTTCGTGCCGTGGAAGTTTCTCTGAAATGTATAATTCACGTCCCGTTTATGTACTTGACCGATTGTTAGAGTTTAAGAACTTGGATTTTATAGTTCTCTATTTTACCGACGAATCACAGGCAAAGTGTGAGGAAATAATCTCTGCAGCGGCAACCGGTGCGGCACCAAACGGTGAGTATACAAGAGGTCTTTACTATCGAACTGTAAAATAGCGCTTATAGGAGCCGGTTTTATGATTTATACTGTGACATTTAATCCCGCACTCGACTATGTTTTAAAAGTTGATAAATTTTGTGAGGGTATTACCAACCGCTCAAATAATGAATATATTTATCCAGGTGGCAAAGGCGTTAATGTTTCTGTTGTTTTAAGCGCTTTGGGAATTGAAAGCCGTTGTCTGGGTTTTGTTTCGGGATTTACAGGTGAAAAAATCAAGGAACTATTGCACGACTGCGGCTGTATGACGGATTTTATCGATCTGAATAGCGGTTGTTCCAGAATAAATGTCAAAATTCAGTCAACCGTTGAAAGCGAAATCAACGCAACAGGCCCCGAAATTTCAGCGGTAGCGTTGGACAGCTTAATTGAGAAACTGCGTATACTAAAAAGCGGGGACACTATTTGTTTGGCAGGTAGTGTGCCTAAAACAGTCCCCAGCAGTATTTATGAGTCAATCTTAAAAGAACTTTCCGGCAAAGCAGTGCGAAGCGTTGTTGATGCATCAGGTGAGCTTTTGCTCAAGGTATTAAAATACAAGCCATTCTTAATTAAGCCCAACATTCAAGAATTAGAAGAAATTTTTAACGCGAGCTTTGAATCGTATAGTGATGTAGAAAATTATGCCCAAAAGCTGATTCAAATGGGTGCGCAAAATGTGCTGGTATCAATGGGCGCCGACGGCGCAATTCTAACAACAAGTGAAGGTAAAATATATAGAGGTATTGCTCCCACTGGGGTTTTGAAAAATTCCGTCGGTGCAGGAGATTCAATGGTCGCAGGTTTTTTGGCAGGATATGACTTAACAAAAAATTATGAGCAGGCTCTTAAGCTTTCTGTTGCATCAGGTAGTGCCACAGCGTATGCCGATTGGCTGAGCAGTAAGGAAGATATAATTGAATTATTAGACGAACCTTCAATTTTTGGATTGTAAAATTAAAAAATCCAATCCGGGATTATGCCCGGTTGCAAAACTAAAGTAGGCACTATGAAAACTACATAGTGCCTACTTTTACTTGACAATTTCAATATAATTCGGTGTGAGTATTTTATATGCCTTTATATTTTTTCCTCGTTGCCATACCACCGCGGATATGACGTTCACTTTTGTTTTTATCCAAAACCAGCTTAACCTTTGCATAAAGCTGAGGGTTGTTTCCCTTTAACCGTTCTGTCACATCTTTATGTACAGTGGACTTACTGATGTGAAATTTTTTAGCAGTAGCACGAACAGTGGCGTTGTTATCTACAATATAAGCGCCTAATTCCACCGCCCGTTCCTCAACAGCTCCTTTCATGCCATCACCCCTTAATTTGACTATTACAAGTCTATGTGAGAGTGACAAACAATATGCTTGTTTAGATATACACAAAACCACGTTTGACAATATTCTCAAACTGAAAAAACACTTTAAATAAAGCTAATTAAT
>JAQVYP010000184.1 GCA_029004655.1 Oscillospiraceae bacterium
GATCGCAAAATTTCTTCTTTTTCATACAGTTTGTTTTCTGCAATCAAATTTATTAAGCTTCCCCTACCCTCTCCGCTTGGTCGCAGCTGAATATAATGGAAAAGCTTTACAAAAGAATTATTATTAATTTCAAATGCATATAGGTTTGTTATTTTGATAAAATCATTAAGCATACCGCTTTTAATTATTGTTTGCCCATACTCACTAAAAATTGACCACAATGTCTTGATTTCACTAAACCTATTTCGGTTTGCTTTCTCCAGTCTTGCGGCATTTTGTCTGAAAAAATCAATTCAAATAAGAACTTTTCGCGATTGTTTTCAGCCAATAATTTATTCGAAATCCAAATTTGATAACGCCTATAAATACATCTTCCGAAAGTTTCTATTTTATCAAAAAACTCATTGTACTTCCCTTTGCATTTATTAAATTCATTATCCAAATGCTGCTCAAAGCAAATATCTTCAAAAATATCGTACTTTAATCTAACAGTTTTTCCGTTACTAACCAATACACCTTTTGAAATTAGACTGTTTATTGTTCTTGTGTCGTATTCCGAACTGGTCGCGCCAAGCGAAAAATCCTTAGCCCTAGTAAAAACTATTGACTCAACAACCTTCTTTATCTCGTTGTCACCCAAACAAATTATATGTTGCCAAATATACTCTCTTAGTTGATTTTCATCAGAAATATTATCAATGTCAGTAATTTCTGAAACTATCAAATTTATATAAAATGGTGATTTCAGAAGTTCAATATACGAATTCATGTCAAGCATTTTTTTAATAATGGGGTACTCTTTCGCAATCGCTAATTGCTCTGGTATCGTTAATTCGGATACTTCATATGGATAAATTGAGTAATTACTTTCGATTTTCATGAAAGCGTTTTTATCACTTGTACGGCATGAAGTGATTATTTTTGCTAATGGGTATTTCTTCGTACATTCAAAGAGAACACATAAAAGATCTAATTTCGTGCGGCTATCGGCAATGAATTCAAGAGAATCAATAAAAAAAACAACCGGTTTGCCATTTAAATATTCAAGTGTTTGCCTAACATTAAACCCCCAAATATTATTTATGTCAGTTTCTTCAAGAAACCGTTCTGCCCTTGCATAAATAAGGTTTGCTTCTCCTTCAACAATCTTCTTGCAAAGAACAGACTTGCCGCTACCGGCTCCCCCTTGTATAGAAATGTTATTATGGTTTTCTGCTTTTATCTTAGAAATAAGTTCCCCTCGATCTATTTCGTATTCATTATTTATTTTACAATCTATATTCCCTAATCCAACGCTTTTGCTATTCTCAATAGCTTCTTGGAATTTATATGAATTATCTTTAATGCTCTCTGTTTCTCTCTTAAGCAGTTCGTATAAGGCTATTTGAAAATCCAGGTTGACTGTTGCTTTTTGAAGAATATCCTTTGTCGTGATTAAGTCCCTTGCTTTAGTAAAGGAAATATTACCTATCTGGTCATCTCCTGTATAGTCCTTTACCTTGTCCACACTATCATTGTTAAGCATGAAAAACTTTACATTTGTCAACGTATTAATTTCAACTCGCTTTGAATCCCTAATATTTTCAAGCGTTGTTTTTATCTTTGCAGGAATATCTTTCACAGTACTTACTTGTATGTAAGTTTGCTTATCCGCAGAAATCAAATCAACACAAGGGTAAGTATATGTGTCAATATTTAAATTGCTAAGCCTCTGGCCAAAGTATAAGCTTCCTACTTCAATTGCAAACAATTCAAACAATTTAGCAGCATCAAAAAGCCCGTTGGTGTTAAGCAACTTGATTTTCTCTTCATAAGCAGAAATGTAATCTGCTATAAATTGAATTCTCTCGTCCGACTTTTTCAATAATGTTCCCCCCTTTAACTTTCCTGTATGAAAAGACTCATCAAAACTACTTGTCATTTCTTGTCAATTATCAGTATATCATAGGTCTGCCGTTCTGGAACGACTTTTTCTCCTGTGAGCCATCTACGCGGAAAATCAGAATGAAGGTGTCATAAACCTGAATTTTATCAACTTTATTCCTGATTATGCTTTCATTATAAACTCCATTCTGGCAAACAGCCTCGCTCAGAGTATCCTGTACCCATGCTTCATCCAGAGTTGGGGAGTGAGGGCAGGCATTTTTGCCCTGTTCAATCCTTGTAGTGCAACACCAAACAACCTTGTTACGTTCAGTTCTCCGACGATAAGATGCTCCGCAATCGCCGCACACAAGAAGATTCCCAAAAATGTATTTGCCATTATATTTGATTCCGCTGATTTCTACCGCGCCATCTTCGTTGCTGATAACCCTTGAACGCTTGTCCATTTCCTCCTGGACCTTGTCGAATACTTCAGCAGAGACAATGGCCGGATGGCTGTCCTTCAGAAACGCTAATGTTCATCTGTTTACAAAGCTGGCATATCATGTCCGAAGGTTTCATTATAATTCCTCCAAACCTCAATAGGATAATTTTTAACCATTTGGTTTAAAATTTATAATATTCACACATAAAATGTTTGCAAACAACGAAACCCGCAACTCTGACACAAGAACTGCGGGTGCTTTGGCATTGCTTAATTATTAGTCAATTTGTATTACGATACCTGATTTGAATTCAACAGTGAGCTTATCATCAAATATCGTAACCTTTTCAATAAACCGTCTTACCAACTGTTCATCATATTCCTCCAGCTTATAGGCCGGTCTAAACGGGAATAATATTAATGTTTGTTTTTTCTTGCCCGAACTTCCTACTCCACCCCCAGCGCCTTAAACACCGCGTCCTCCGGCGATTGGTAAAAGGATATTTGGAACCTGGCGAAAAGTTCCGGGGGCACGGTGCTGATGTCGGCGGCGGATGACATGGGCAGGAGCACTTTCTTGGCTCCGGCGTCGAAGCAGACCTGCAGCACATTGGCGAGCTCCGCTACCTTATTAATGGTGCCGCCGATGCTCATCGAGCCCAGGATGGCCAGTTGGCTCTGACAGGGCCGGGCCACCCCGCCCGAGCAGAGGGCGACAAAAGCCGCCAGGGCCAGTTCGGAGGTAAGGCCGACACCGTGGATATCCACCACGTGCATCAGGTAGTCTTTGGTTGTGGTGGTTATGGAGCGGCTGACAGCTTTACTGTTGGCTTTGAAGAAGCGGAAAGCGGTATCAATGGCCTCTTTGGCTTCCCGGTGGACGCCCAGGCCGGTTCTTTCGAACTTGCCCGAGCCGCTGACTACCTGGACCTCGATCTTGTAAGCGCCGATCATGCCTGATTTGCCGCGGCCGATGGTATAGACGTGGCCTGGCTTGCCAAGACCTTCGGGGATGATTTTGCCGCCGCCCTGCTCCGGCACGGAGACAAATTCTTCGTTCAGGGTTTCATTGTCGATATAGGAAAAATGGACATCATAGAATTCCATGCCGCCGATTTTCTTCAGCTGTTCCTTAACCCGCCGCCTGCCCACCAGGGCGTAGCGCAAGACCTCCTCGACCTCTTCCCGGCCGAAATCGCCATTGGGATAGATCAGCTTGATCAGCCCGGAAACAGTTTTTCTGACCGCGATCACATCCCGCTGGTTGAGGTTGCGGCCGGCCTTGAAGTAGCGGTCCAACGCGTCGGCATAGGAGCGCTTGCGCATCTCCCGGAAGAACTCCGCCAGGTAGTCGGTGATAAACCCGTACA
>JAQVYP010000185.1 GCA_029004655.1 Oscillospiraceae bacterium
AAAATATAGTTTGCACATTCTGCAACACTTTGCAACAAGATACCACAGTTGCATTTATGTTATTATATAATCAGTAAAATAGAATAGATTCCAAGCCTTGTGGGTTCGTCCTGCAGGGCTTTTTCTATGCCCAAAAGCGAGGTGAAATGATGCCCTACAAACCAAAGCGTCCTTGTGCTTATCCCGGTTGCGGTCGGCTTGCTGAATGTGAGCAATACTGTGCCGAGCATCAAAAGGCAATGGACAAACATTACAACCAACATGAACGTGACCCAGTCTCCAATAAACGATATGGTCGTGCTTGGAAACGCATCCGTGACCGTTACATCAAGTCGCATCCCCTTTGTGAGGAGTGCGAGAAACAAGGTAGACTCACCCCTGCCGAAGAGGTACACCACATCCTCCCCCTCTCCAAAGGCGGAGGTAATGAGAAGAGTAATCTCATGGCTCTCTGTAAATCCTGTCACTCAAGAATCACTGCTGAGAGCGGTGACCGGTGGGGGCGGTCAAATCTCTAAAACTATTTTAAGCGGACAGCGGCGTGGGGCAGCGCGTACAAAAATGCGGTTTCAAACGAGGGAATAGCCCCAAACCTGCAAAGTGAGGTGATTATATGGCAAAAGACGGTACAAATCGAGGTGGCGCTCGTGTTGGTGCAGGTGCGAAAAAGAAACCACTGGCTGACAAAATAGCCGATGGAAATCCCGGCGGCAGGAAGCTGACCGTAATGGAATTTAAGGATACCGCAGATTTAAAAGGTCTTGAAATGCCTGAACCAAACAAGATGCTCGAAGCAATACAAAAAGACGGCAAGGCACTGGTTGCGGGTGAAATCTACAGAAATACATGGAAGTGGTTGAACGAACGAGGATGTGCTGCTCTCGTCTCACCGCAGCTTTTAGAACGCTATGCTATGAGCGTGGCTCGTTGGATTCAATGTGAGGAAGCGGTCACCGAATATGGCTTTTTAGCAAAACACCCAACTACGGGTAATGCCATTCAAAGTCCCTATGTGGCAATGGGTCAAAATTACATGAATCAAACCAACCGGCTGTGGATGGAGCTATTCCAGATCGTCAAGGAAAACTGCACCGGTGAATACAGCGGTGCCAATCCGCAGGACGATGTAATGGAACGTCTGCTCTCGGCAAGGCGAGGAAAATAAATAAGATTGGAGAAAAACATGATTACTTATAAAACAGCTGAAAGTGTCTGCATGGGACATCCGGATAAGCTTTGTGACCTAATTGCTGATAATATTCTGGATGCTTGTATGCGTAAAGACAAAGCTTCTCGCGTAGCTTGTGAGGTCATGGCTACTAAAGGCAAAATTATCGTAGCGGGCGAAATCACCTGCAGCGGTAAAGTGGATATCCGCTTCATCGTAAGAAATGTACTTCGAGAGGTCGGATATAATCCGTGGAAGTTTGCAGTATTTGTTTTTGTACACCAGCAAAGTGCTGACATTGCGGCGGGTGTAGATACTGCACTTGAAGTGAGAAATGGTATTACTGACCCGTATGGTTCTATAGGAGCTGGAGACCAAGGCACGGTTTACGGTTATGCAACAAATGAAACCGGTAAGAACCTGCCCCTCCCGTTGGTACTTTCCCATCGTATTGTAAAGCGTATTGATGACTGTCGCAAAGGAAAACTCATCAAAGGAATTCTACCGGATGGCAAAGCACAGGTCACGGTGGAATATGATGACGGAAAGCCCAGACGTGTTAAAACGATTGTAGTTTCAGTCCAGCATGATAAGAACAAAACCCAGGAAGAATTCAAAGCAGATATCCATAATAATGTACTATGGCAGTGTTTTGAGGATTTTCCGTTTGATGCTGGTACTGAAATCCTTATTAACCCCTCGGGCAGATTTGTCGAAGGTGGCCCCGCTGCCGATACAGGATTGACCGGCAGAAAAATCATGGTCGATACCTATGGCGGTCTTGCCTCCCACGGCGGAGGTGCTCTCTGCGGCAAGGACCCAACTAAGGTTGACCGAAGCGGTGCCTACATGGCACGATACATTGCAAAGAATATCGTATGGAGCGGTCTTGCAGAGGAATGCGAGGTCGCTCTTTCTTATGCAATCGGCAAGGCAAACCCTGTGGCGGTCGATGTGACTTCCTTTGGTACAGGTAAGGTTACTGATGATCAGCTTATCAATATTGTGCAGGAAGTATTTAACCTAAGACCTGCTGCAATAATTGAAAAGTTACACTTAAGAAATGTCATCTACTCGGATACGGCAGTTTACGGGCACTTCAACTCCAGCTTGTTTCCATGGGAGAACGTCAATATATACACAAATATAAGAAAGGCGGCTGAATTATATGCAGATAGAAAAACTGAAAACTGAGCTATTGATTCCAGCCGACTATAATCCTCGCAAAGATTTGAAACCGGGTGACCCGGAATATGAAAAGCTAAAACGCTCCATCGAGCAGTTCGGATATGTTGAACCCGTTATATGGAATAAGACCACATCTCATGTTGTAGGCGGACATCAGCGATTGAAGGTGCTGCTTGATATGGGCATCACCGAAGTCGAGTGTGTGGTTATCGAAATGAACGAGGAAAAGGAAAAGGCTCTTAATATTGCTCTCAATAAAATAAGCGGTGACTGGGATAAAGACAAATTGATGCTCTTAATTGCTGACCTGCAAGGAGCTGACTTTGATGTATCTCTTACCGGATTTGAGCCTGCTGAACTGGATGCGTTGTTTAAGGATTCGCTTAAGGATGGTATTCATGAGGATGACTTCGATGTGGATGCCGAACTGCAAAAGCCTGCACTCACCAAACAAGGTGATGTTTGGAGACTCGGACAGCATAGGCTCGTCTGCGGTGATTCCACTAAGGCTGATACTTTCACACTACTGATGGACGGGAAACTCGCAAATCTTGTTGTAACTGACCCTCCGTACAATGTCAACTATGAAGGATCGGCGGGTAAAATCAAAAACGATAATATGGGAAATGAAGCATTCTATACTTTCCTGTTTGAGGCGTTTACGAACACCGAAACGGCAATGGCGAAGGATGCTTCTATTTATGTTTTTCATGCAGATACTGAAGGGTTGAATTTCAGAAGGTCATTCTCGGAAGCTGGATTTTATCTCTCTGGTACTTGCATCTGGAAAAAGCAGTCGCTGGTTCTTGGCCGCTCCCCTTATCAATGGCAACATGAACCGGTCCTATTTGGCTGGAAGAAAAAAGGCAAGCACAACTGGTATGCCGACCGGAAGCAAACTACCATCTGGGAATTTGAGAAGCCAAAGAAAAACAGCGACCATCCGACCATGAAACCAGTGGCACTTGTGGCGCACCCAATACTAAACTCAAGCCTGTCGAACTGCATCGTGCTCGATCCCTTCGGTGGTTCTGGAAGCACACTCATTGCCTGTGACCAGACGGAGCGTATCTGCTACACCATTGAACTGGATGAAAAGTACTGCGATGTCATTGTAAAGAGGTATATCGAGCAGGCTGGAAACTCTGATGGTGTATTTCTTTTGAGAGATGGTACGGAATACAAGTATCATGATCTGCCGGAGATGGATGCTGATGCATAAACTCCCACCTACACAAAATGCCGCCGATTATTCGGAGAATCTATCCTACAGAAAACGCTCGAAATGACTTGCTATTTACAGATCGGAAGAG
>JAQVYP010000186.1 GCA_029004655.1 Oscillospiraceae bacterium
TCCGATTACAGCATAGACGATATTTTGTTTTTTGCCGACCAGATTAATGCTTTGCCACGAAAAATTCTGGGTTACCATACTCCAGAAGAACTGTTTGAAAAAGAACTTGACCAAATCTACGCCGCCTGACCGGCGGGCACCGATGTGGGATTTCTCCGTTCGGGCTTCGCCCTCTCTCCGTAATCCCACATCGTTTTACTATAAGTCATTGCTGTTTTCAAAACTATTGCAACTTGCTATTGCAATCTGCGAATAAGTTTTTTTAATATTTAATTATCGAAACGCATTGAAAAGCAATATAAAATACAATATAATAATTTTTGTTAGTGCAATCAATGAATGCTTGTCAAACGATATTTGAAAGATTACTAAATGAAAATATTTGGCATTAATGTTTTGGGTATACCAGATTTTGTGCTGATTTTTAATGTTTTTAAAATATTCAGTCTATAATAATATTATTAAACATAAAGGTTTGGTGATTTCGTTGATCCATATATATTATGGCGATGGTAAAGGCAAGACCTCTGCTGCAATCGGCCTAGGTATCAGAGCATGTGGACAAAATTTAAAAGTTATAATGGCGCAGTTTCTAAAATCAGATAAAAGTGGCGAAATTAACACTCTTAAATGCGTTCCGAATTTTAAAGTTCTTGATTCACCTGAAAATTTGCCTTTTTTTTATAAAATGTCTGATGTTCAAAAAGATAAATATATTGATTTTTGTTTAAGTCTATTTAATGATGCTATAAATTTTGACAGTGATGTTATAATTTTTGATGAATTATTGGATGCTGCAAAACTCGATATTATTCCCCTTGAGTTTATTGTAACATTTTTGAAAGAAAAATCTTTGGAAAAAGAAATTGTAATTACGGGTCACTATGTTATTGACGAAATATTTTCATTCGCTGATTATATAACTGAAGTAAGAAAAATCAAGCATCCTTATGATAAGGGTTGCGCTGCCCGTAGGGGAATTGAGTTTTAAAATTTACATTATGAAGTAAGCTATATTGAATAAGTGCGTTTTTTCGAACAATTGTAATTATTATTTATTCAAGCAATAATTTCATTACTGAAATTTTGGGCTTAATCTTGCGCTTTTTATGTATTTATGTTAATATATTTGTTAAGTGTGCAAAAAAGGATTTCCGCTTTTGCATGACGAAAGGATGATATCATTTATGTTTGATACGAATTTAACAAAGCACTTGGCAGAACTGAGTAAAATAAATTTCACAGATGATGAGATAGCTGTAATATCAAATGAGATGTCGGAAATTATTTCTCTTATGGATACAGTTACTGAATATAATATTGATGAAACTTTTGCATCTGCTGATCCGGTTCAGTTCAGCGATTTGCGCAAGGATGAAATCAAGGATTCATTCCCTCGTGAAGAGATACTTAAAAACGCCAAAGGAAAAAGCGACACATGCTTTAAGGTTCCAAAAGTTGTTTGATTTTTCAGCGCTTTTACCTGTCTTATTGAAAGGAATGTAATCAATGAATGATTTGTTAAAATGTACAGTTAAAGAACTGTCTAATAAACTTAATAAAAAGCAAATATCGGCTGTAGAACTCACAGATGCTTATTTGAAGCGTATTAATGAAGTTGACGGTAAAGTCAACTCATATATCACAGTTTGTAATGAACAGGCTAGAATTTCCGCAGAGAAAGCACAAAAAATTATTGACGCAGGCAGTGCCAATGCTTTAACCGGTATTCCTATGAGCATTAAGGATAACATTTGTACTAAAGATATCAGAACAACTTGTGCTTCTAAAATGCTTGAGGATTTTAATCCGATTTATAATGCAACTGTTATTAACCGCCTTAACGACAATAATATTGTCATGCTTGGCAAAACAAATATGGATGAATTCGCAATGGGCGGTTCTTCACAAACCTCTTTTTTTGGCGGAGTTAAAAACCCCTACAATACCGAATGTGTTACGGGCGGTTCTTCGGGCGGTTCTGCAGCGAGTGTAGCGGCAAACCTTTGTGCTGCTTCGCTGGGCTCTGATACTGGCGGCTCGGTTCGTCAACCGGCAGCTTTTTGTGGCGTCACAGGATTAAAGCCTACTTATGGCGCAGTTTCTCGTTATGGTTTAATTGCGTTTGCGTCATCGCTTGACCAAATTGGACCGGTTGCTCGCTCTGCCGAAGATTGCGGAATTATTCTTTCTGCAATTGCAGGAAGGGACGAAAATGACGGAACAATTAAAAATATAGATAAAGCAGATTACTGCTCTAAGATCGGTATGTCAATGAAAGGAATTCGAATTGGTATTCCTAAAGAATTTTTTGGCGACGGCATTGACTCTGAGGTACGCCAAGCGGTAATGAATGCTGCAAAAGAGTATGAAAAAATGGGCTGCATACTTGAAGAAGTTACTATGCCAAGCCTTAAATATGCTGTTGCTTCTTATTATCTTATTTCTTCCGCGGAAGCTGCCAGCAATCTTTCTCGTTTTGATGGAATTAAATATGGCTATCGTTCTGAGAATGGTAACACTTATGAAGAAATCATTAAAAACACTCGACATGAAGGATTTGGCGCTGAAGTTAAGCGCCGCATTATGCTTGGAAACTATGCTTTGTCAAGCGGATATTATGATGCTTATTATAATAAAGCGGTTAAAATTCGCGGCAAAATCAAAGCTGAGTATGATGAAATATTTAAAACTTGTGACTGCATTTTAACCCCAACAGCACCAAGCGTTGCATATAAGATAGGCGCTTTAGAGAACGATCCTGTTAAAATGTATTCAGCTGATATTTGCACTGTTACTGTTAATATTGCCGGCCTTCCTGCAATTTCTACACCGTGTGGATATTCTTCTAATAATATGCCTATCGGAATGAGCATTGTCGGTAATTCTCTAAGGGAAGCAACTATTATTGCTGTTGCCGACGCTTTTGAAAAACAATTTGAAACTAAGGAGGCGTCGATATGAGCAGTTATATGATGGTTATCGGCCTTGAAATACATGCCGAAATGCTGACAGCCTCCAAGGTTTTCTGTACTTGCAACGCTGAATTTGGCGGGGAAGAAAACACCCGAGTTTGCCCACGTTGCTCCGGTCTTCCGGGTACTTTGCCTGTATTCAATCAGAATGCTGCTCGCCTTGCAGTTAAAGCAGGTCTTGCACTTGATTGTAAAATTAATAACTACAGTGCATTTGATAGGAAAAATTATTTTTACCCTGACCTTCCTAAAGCGTATCAGATTACACAGTTCGCAAGTCCTATCTGCACTGATGGTAAAGTTGATATTGGAAACAAAACCATTCGCATTAACCGTATTCATATAGAGGAAGACGCCGGTAAATTAATACATGATAGCTTTGAGGGTGTATCTTACGCCGATTATAATCGTTGCGGTGTTCCACTGATTGAAATCGTTACAGAACCTGATATTCGCTCTGCAGAAGAAGCCCGTGATTTTGCTGCACAAATTGCAATGAGGCTTAAATATGCAGGAGTTTGTGACTCTAAAATGGAGCAAGGTTCGCTTCGTTGTGATGTTAATATCTCAATAATGAAGCCGGAAGATAAAGAGTTTGGAACTCGTACTGAGATTAAAAACTTAAATTCTCTAAAATCAATTGTTCGCGCTATTGAATATGAATATCAGCGCCAATCTGAACTTTT
>JAQVYP010000187.1 GCA_029004655.1 Oscillospiraceae bacterium
CGTTTTCCCTTAAGTGAGCCGCCCATCTAATTGCCTTATCGGCAAATCTATCCACGCTCACCGCATCGGGTGCAATGCTACCGAGAAAGAACATTGAATGTTCATTTGCCGAAAGATTATCAGGTGCGAATTTATAAGCCGCTTCAAGATGTGTGATTGCTCCGGGCATATTTTAAACCTCCTTTAATCTTAAGGGCATATCTAAAAAACCGTCCGCCCACTAGCTTGGCGCGTCTTTCGTCTGGTTTTTAGAGGTGTCCTTAAGTTATATTATTTGTTTTTATTGTCTACTATTATATCATTAATCTAAATTTTTTCAATTTTATCAACCATAAACTGTTATTTGCTTGACATTATCTCACATTATAATATAATTAAAATGTTACAATAATGCTTAAAAGGTGGTACTTAAAATGCTTAACAACGAAAAAAGTATGGATACTATCGTGACTCTTGCAAAGGGTCGCGGATTTGTATATGCTGGGAGCGAAATTTACGGTGGTCTTTCAAACACTTGGGATTACGGTCCACTTGGCGTTGAATTAAAAAACAACATTAAAAAAGCATGGTGGAAAAAGTTCGTTCAGGAAAGCCCGAATAATGTCGGTTTGGACAGCGCTATTTTAATGAACCCACAGGTTTGGGTTGCATCAGGTCATGTTGGCGGATTTTCTGATCCTTTGATGGATTGCAAGTCCTGTAAAACACGTCACCGTGCAGACAAGCTTATCGAGGACACCGATGTTAATCCTGCCGGATGGAGCTTCGAGCAGATGTCTAAATATATAGTTGATAACAATATCACCTGTCCTAATTGCGGTGAATGTAATTTCACAGATATTCGCAAATTCAACCTTATGTTTAAAACCTTCCAGGGTGTTACCGAAGATGCTAAGAACGAGATATTCCTACGCCCCGAGACCGCACAAGGTATTTTTGTTAATTTTGCAAATATTCAGCGCACAAGCCGCAAAAAGGTTCCGTTTGGTGTTTGCCAGGTTGGTAAATCATTCAGAAACGAAATCACTCCCGGAAACTTTATTTTCCGTACGCGTGAATTCGAGCAGATGGAAATGGAATTCTTCTGCCGCCCGGGAACTGACCTTGAATGGTTTAATTATTGGAAACAGTATTGCAAAGATTGGCTTCTGAATCTTGGAATTAACACAGAAAATCTGCGTTTGCGCGATCATGAGAAAGAAGAGCTTTCCCATTATTCCAATGCAACAACAGACTTTGAATTCATGTTCCCGTTTGGTTGGGGCGAGCTTTGGGGAATCGCTGACAGAACTGATTTTGACCTTAAAGCACATCAGTCACAATCCACTAAAAGCCTCGAATATTTTGACCCCGAAACTAACGAAAAATATGTTCCTTATGTTATCGAGCCGTCACTTGGTGCCGACCGTGTATTCTTGGCATTTCTTTGTGATGCTTATGACGAAGAAATTGACGATAAGGGCGAAACCCGTGTTGTCCTTCGCCTGCATCCAGCTTTAGCTCCTTTCAAGGCTGCTGTTCTTCCTCTCAGCAAAAAGCTGGCTGAGCCGGCAAGCAAGATTTACGAAACACTGTCAAAAGAATTCATGATTGATTATGATGATGCAGGCTCTATCGGAAAGCGTTATCGCCGTCAAGACGAAACAGGAACACCAATCTGCATAACCTATGACTTTGAAAGTGAAACAGACGGTTGTGTTACAGTTCGTGACCGTGACACAATGGAGCAAAGCAGAATTTCAATAGATTCGCTAACTGATTATATTAAAAATAAGCTTCAATTTTAAATTTAAGAATTAGAAAAAGCTGTCTGATTTCTCAGGCAGTTTTTTATTGAAGATTTTAGATTTATATAAAAAACGTCCTTGAAGATTTGTGTCTTCAAGGACGTTTTTGTATATCATAAATCTAAAAGCTTTCCCATCATTGATGGTCCAAAATCAACATATATTCCCGTCTGTTCAGCAGTTTTTTCACAGAAACAATCCACGCCATTTTTCTTGTGAGCGTTATCAAACAGCAAATATGGAACAGGATCGGAGCAATGTGTTTTTATAGCAATTGGTGTTGGGTGATCCGGCATAATCAAAATGCGATAATCACCATAGGTTTCAAGTACTCGGAGCATTGGACCTAGGATTTTTTGGTCAATCAATTCAATCGATTTCACCTTATTGTCTATCTCTCCGCGATGTCCGCATTCGTCAGGAGCTTCAATATGGACATAAACCACATCGCAGCCATTCTTATAATGCTCTGCTGCAGCTTGCATTTTACCCTCGAAATTCGTGTCTATGTAGCCTGTTGCACCCTCAACATCGATAATCTTCATGCCGGCACAAATACCGATTCCTTTAATAAGATCAACTGCAGAAACAATTCCGCAAGTCTTGCCGTATTTATCCACAAACTTTTCAAGCATTGGCTTTTTACCCTCGCCCCAAAGCCAAACTGAATTTGCAGGACGAAGACCTTTTGCTATACGTTCTTTATTAATCGGTTGCTCCATGAGGAAATCATAGCTTCTCTTCATCAAATTAATCAATTCTGCGGAATTTTCATGATTGCTCAAATATTGACCGATAACCCTGTCGCTTATATCGTGGGGAGGGGTCATATCCCCTAATTCAGTCGTTCCGTTATCAACCACCAAGCAGTGACGATAGCTGACTCCGGCATAGAATTTATATTTTTCATTTCCGAATTCACGCTCGACAGCCTCGATAAGCACTTTCGCTTCTGCAGTTGAAATGTCACCTGCACAGTAATCAACCATGGTCTTTTTATTGTAATCAGCGTCATCGGACAAGGTAACTAAATTGCAACGCAAAGCAACATCGGTTGGTTTTAAATCAACGCCGATACTTGCTGCTTCTAGCGGAGAGCGACCGGTATAGCAAATTACTGGATCATATCCAATTACAGACAGGTTTGCAACATCGCTTCCCGGTTTTAAACCGTCAGCAACTGTTTTAACCAAACCAATCTCTGCTGTTTTTGCAAGACAGTCCATATTGGGTTTGTATGCCTTTTGCATCGGAGTAGCTCCCCCGAGCTCTTTCAATGGACGGTCTGCCATTCCGTCACATAACAGCACCATATATTTCATATCAGAACATCACCTTTTAAAAAAGATTATTTTCAATCCAAATTGCAACCCCGTCACTCTCGACAGAATCGGTAACAACATCGGCAGAAGCCTTCACAACATCAGGAGCATTGCCCATTGCAACTCCGATTCCTGCGGCTTTCAGCATATCCAAATCATTAAAACTGTCACCGAAACTAATAGTATCGGCAATCTCAAGTCCATAATAATCCGCAACACGTTTCATTCCGAATGATTTGCTGCAGCCAAGCGGAATATACTCCGATGCGTGACCATGATCAACCACAAAAAAGTCCTTTTGACCCTCTTTGATAAAACCAATATTGGTTTTGCCCCAAATTGAAAATTTATTAATCCGCTCGCCTGAAAACCTCTCGAAAAAATCTTCAGGTGAGCTAATGCATTTATATTTGCTGAATCTGCTTTCAGTTTTTGGCACCCGACCGAATAATATCATATTATCTCTTCCCTCAAGTGCCCCAACCAAGCCTTTGCTATCTGCAAGCTTCAAATACTTTATAATCTGTTCATTTGTCAAAATAGTTTC
>JAQVYP010000188.1 GCA_029004655.1 Oscillospiraceae bacterium
TCTGTGCTACAATTTGGATTGTCCATAGTGATGATCCTTTCAGAATTGGTGTGTCGTAACTCAATTCTACCATAGGTTCATCACTATGGATTCTTTTTGCTATTGCAACTTCATTTTACAATCTGCCAAAATGTTTTACTGAGTTTTTTAGGCAAATATTCCGAAACACTTTCCTTTGTAATTCCGCCTATCATGAACAAAACAGAAAAAAATACGCCAATTTGTAATGAGATTACAATTATGGTAGAAGGTAACAAGCCGAGAGGCAAATATTTTTGGATTAAATATGCGAAGATACCCGCGATTGACGCAGAAAACAAAGGTTTCAAAATCCAATTTTTAAGATCAAGCTTCATATTTACTACTTTTAATAGCCTGCGGCAATTCAAGCTTGAAGTGAATACGTTGCTGATTATCATCACTCCCAAAAAACCGGTAAGGCCAAAGCGCGGCACAAAAACAAATATTGCTCCAATTCTAACTAATGAATCAATAACATTGTACCAGAATGAATGCAACTGTTGATCTAGTCCCTTTAATATGCCATCAGCAACACTTTCAAGGTACATAAACGGTACAATCGGAGATAACATTCTTATTATATATCCTACATCACAACTATCATATATTATTCCGCCCATATGTGGTGCTGTTATGAGAAATATACTCGCAATCAAAATTGACGCCATTAAAGTAGTTGTTATAGCCTTTCTTGTTGCTGACTCAACTCTATATAGATTCTTTTTGGCGACGGCTTCCGATATTTCCGGCACAAGCATTGTTGACATTGCCGTTAGAAAAGACGCCGGAAAAAATAAAATTGGCATAGCCATTCCTTTTATCATACCAAATTGTGATAATGCCGTTTCGCTTGACAGTGTGAACAGTGCAAGTTGTATTGGCACAATTAAATTTTCCGCTGTATGTAATGCTGTTGTAGTATATCTACCACCTGCGATAGGAAGAGCCACTTTCAAAATACTTTTAAATATTCCTGTTGGAGCTTTCCCGCCTTTTTGAAGTCTTGCTTTATCCCTTAGATATCCTATATAAAGGAAGAAACAAGATGAAATCTCCGCAACCGTATCTCCCAACAATACCACTGCTGCACATACAGTGACACCCATCCATGCAAATTTGGACAATAAAACAACTACAATGGTAATTCTGACAATTTGCTCAAATATTTGCACACTTGAGGGTGTTAACGTTTTGCGACGAGCAATAAAATACCCTCTGATACATGATGATACACCCATAAATGGCAACGAAAATGACAATATCTTGAGTGCTAAAGCTGCCCGCGAATCTTTAAGCAGATTAAAAGATATGTAATCTGCGCCAAAAAACACGATTGCAGTAGATATTACTGCAACGAAAAGTGTTAAAATCACTGCCTTTCGCATTACCGTTTTAACAACATTTTTATTGTTCTCACCGCAGTCTGCCACCAGTCTTGTAACCGCAGTACAAATCCCGGATGTTGCAAAGGTCGCAAAAAGCACATAAACAGAGAAAATCAGCTGATATAAGCCAATTCCTTCGGAGCCGATTATGCCAACCATATAAACCCTGAAAACAATTCCTACTGTGCGCAATATAAGTGATGTTATTGTAAGCACCACCGCGTTTTTTATGAAAACATAACTTTTCACGATACTCCTCCATTATATCTTATATACAATACTATTATTTGTTTTCAGTTTAAAGAACATCAACTTAAATCTTTGGATACATGTAGTGCACTTTTGTTTTTGGTCAATATTGCATAAGGTCTGATATTGTCGGATTTTGCAATGATTTGTTACCTCTTTATATGTTATATAATAAAACAATAAAATAGCGGCTATGGAACTAAATCCATAGCCGCTTTAAATGTAATGTAAGAAATTATCTATCTAATCCGATACTGCAATGTCATGAAAACGAAACTTGATTTTTGTTGTTTTTATCAACAAAGCAAACCCATGATGTTCCTGCGTTATAATCCACTGTTCCGCCACTTGATGTTGTCAGTTTAATGCTGCCGTATGTCCCGTTTTTGCTCCAATTAACAGTTTCGTAACCGCCCTGCGAGACATAATATCCTGTTCCGCTTGTAAGCTCGGTTTTCACATGATAATTATCAGCGAATGGAGTCACTTTTGCAAAAAGCACTAACACATTTTTAAATGAAATTTGTTTACCTGTGGCATAATCTTTATGTGCTGAACCGTTTTGTGTTTTATTATACATTCCTGCCTGTGTATCATAATTAAATCCAGACACATAAGACTTGGACATAAATACACTGAGTTTGCTAGCCGAGCCTTCTGACGGAACCGTCGGACTGTCAACCTTGTTGAAGCTTTGCCAATTTCCGCTATGGTCGCTGTCAACCTTAGTGTTCCGTTTAAGATCTTTATATCCTTTTGCAAGCTCCGCTCCGGACGTATAGAGTGTGTGCTCGGAAGCTAAACCGTTGGATTCACGCCGGCCATAATTTGCAGGTGCACCGCCGTTAAGATCAAAATCGTCCATCTTAAGCTTTGTCATAAAGGGTTTACAATAACTAGGATCAGTTCCTGCATGGACATAAATCGCATCGTGTCCACTTGCAAGTTCAACGTATGAATATCTGGCAGAACGTATTGTTCCAATCTTTTCTGCTACAGAAATATCTTTATATACAGCCATTAAACGGGTGATTCCACCTTCTGCATAGGTTTCATAAACAATATCAGCGTCTTGGAGACCTGTCTGGACGGTTTGTGCAATGGCTATATTATTTACCATAACAGCCGTGGGTCTTGCATTCTGTGCCGATTCTCTTAAATCATAAAGCCCTGTAAGAGGATTAAAAGCTCCGGATGTAGTTTCTGATGCAGTTGCCGATGAAGTAACAGTTGAATTCAACAAATTATATGTATCACTGTTATCTCCGCCGGCAATGTTTGCAGGCTTTGAACATCCTGTCAACGCTAAACTCAGTGTTATCAAAGTTGCCGTAATGGCAAACGTATTTTTTTTCATAATTAACTCCATATCTTTGCCGGTTAACCCAACAACATTTTTATTTTTGTAATCATCTCTTATTTAGGATTTATACACTCAATTATTATACCGCAAAATTTATTAAAATCAATACATAGATTTAAATTGAATAATATATTTTATTTGGTAAAAACTAAAAAAAAGTAACGGGAAGTGATATTATGGATTTATTGGTAAAATGTATCTATGCTTTTTTGGTAGGGGGCTGTTTCTGCTTAATCGGTCAAATTTTTATTGATTATACTAAGCTTACACCTGCAAAAATTTTGGTGTCATATGTCGTTGGTGGAGTTTTCTTAACTGCAATTGGCGTGTATGAACCGATTGTGAAGTTTGCCGGAGCTGGAGCTACTGTCCCGCTTACGGGGTTCGGCTATACTTTGGCAAAAGGTGCGCAAAAAGCCGTTGCCGAACATGGTGTAATTGGAATATTTACTGGCGGCATTGGTGCAACAGCCGCCGGAATAACCGCTGCTATAGTTTTTGGATATATCGTTTCAATTTTTGCAAAACCGAAAATTAAATAGCATAAACCAAATTTATACACTGCCGAATGTTTCATGTGAAACATTCAGCAGTGTAAATTTTTGTTTCACGTGAAACATT
>JAQVYP010000189.1 GCA_029004655.1 Oscillospiraceae bacterium
TGTTTCTTTCAATATGGCTTGTTAAGAAAGTATCTATGGTAGGTGTCGTTGTGTCGATTGCAGGTTCTTTACTTCTTCAGATTTTGATACAGGTTGCTCTGATAGCAAAAAGATATGGGGACTTTGAAAAAAATAGGATTAAGACAGAATATTATGAATAGTTATCATATTAAATACAATGGGCGAGAACACATGTGTTTATCAGTGATTTTAAATCGTTTGTATTTTTATGATGTGTTTTTATTATTTTATAAATCAAAAAATAAATGGATATAATATATTCGGAATGTTGTTTATTAAAGAAAGGATATAATATGAACGATTTATTTTTAGATACCCAAAACGATAAAAACCTAGGTGATAAAGACTTTTTAGAAAAACAAAAACGAATAGTCAGGGATAATAGCGGGTTCTCTCCTAGAACTTCAATAAATATAGATCCAAGAAAAAATCTTGAAGACCCCTCGGCAGATATGATGTTTTCGACAGCTGAAATAATTGATTTTGCAGAAGGTTCAGACTCTGACTAAACAAATATAGAATAGCCCTAAAAGTTAAGAAAATGCGTCTTGAACGAGGCAGTTTAGCCTATTCAAAGCGCATTTTTGTGCATTATTTTCCCGAAAATCTGTTTTGAGACCGCCCCTTATTTTATTCGTTGTTTTGTTGCTTCAGTTGGTCAAAATAATAATTAATATCTGAAGCGGCTGTGCTCCCGGTTAATTCTATTGACTTTTCTTCTTCTTCGATTAAAGAATTATCAATTACTGCCTTAGAGTTAAATTCATTTATATTGATAGCTGGTTTTTTATTACTTGCTTTGTCACACATATATATAGCTCCCTAATTCTTTTGTTTTAGTATTTTACCATTTCAATCATATTATTTATCTGATTCTATACTTTAGAGAAATTTATGGTATAATTATTTGATATTCCAATTGTGAATTTTGAAGGGGAAATTTTCATGAAAATAATACATTGTGGGGACGTGCATTTGGATTCAGCAATGAAAACAAATTTGACAAGTGAACAAGCCAAGGAAAGGAACAATGAAATACTATTAACGTTCACAAAAATGGTTGAATATGCAAAAAGCAACGCGGTAAGAGTGGTGATGATTGCAGGGGATCTTTTTGATACAAAAAATGTATCTGTAAAGACACGGAATGTAGTTAAAGATTGCATATTTAATAATCCGCAGATTGATTTTTTATATCTTAAAGGGAATCATGATGCAAACAATTTCCTTGACGGATTAGAGGAAATACCGAATAATTTAAAACTGTTTTCTGATAAGTGGAGCAGTTATAGATATGACAATGTTGTTGTTACAGGTGTGGAATTGGATGAAAACAACAGCAACACTGTTTATAGCTCTTTAATTCTCAACAAAAACGATATTAACATCGTGCTTATGCATGGGCAGGAATCCCAGTATTCAAGCAAGGATAAGACAGAAACAATCAATCTTGGTGCTTTGAAAAACAAAAATGTCGATTACCTAGCATTGGGACACATTCATACATATAAAGAAAATGCTCTTGATCAAAGGGGAATTTATTGCTATTGTGGATGTTTAGAGGGTAGAGGTTACGACGAATGTAGTGCAAAGGGATTTGTCTTATTGAATACTGACAGAGGCCAATTGGAGCACAAGTTTGTCGAATTTTCGAGACGTGTTATATATGATATTCAAGCCGATGTCTCAAATATGAACACTACAAATGAAGTAGACGCAGTCATCGGCCATGCTACTGACGGGATATCAAGGGATAGCTTAGTGAAAATTGGTTTAACAGGAAATGTCAGCGTTGATTCTGAAAGAAATATCAGTTATTTATCCAAAAAGTATAATGATTACTTTTTCAGCTTTAAAATCTATGATCAAACAAAACTTGCTGTAAATATTGAGGACTACAGATATGATGCATCATTAAGGGGAGAATTTATCAGACTGGTGCTTCAACAAAATTATACAGAGCAAGAGAAAAAAGAAGTTATCGAAACCGGATTGAAGGCATTAGTCGGAGAGGAGATTGAGTGATGAAGATAATCGAATGTTACATTGAAAATTTCGGTAGGCTGCATCAATTTTCTTTTAAGTTTAATGACCGTTTAAATACCATCAATGAATTGAATGGCTGGGGCAAAACAACATTTAGCACATTTATCAGAGCAATGTTTTACGGAATGGAAGCAACTCGAACAAAAAAGAATCTGGAAGATGACGAACGCAGAAAATACAAACCCTGGCAGGGTGGCAATTTTGGCGGCTATATTATATTTGAACTAAATGATAAAGTATACAAGGTTGAGCGCTTTTTTGCAGATAAAAGCAAAGATGATACATTTGTGCTGTATAATCAGAACACCGGATTAGAGTCTAAAGATTTTTCAGCTAATATAGGTGAGGAAATTTTCAAATTAGACAAGGCAGCTTATTCAAGAAGTACATATATTCCGCAAAATGAAATAAATATAGCTGCAAATGACAGCATAAATGCAAAATTAAGTAATTTAATTGAAAATAATAATGCAAATGATATTAATAACTATGATTTAGCTATGAAATTGCTTGAAAAATCCAAAAAGGAATATGTCAAGACCGGTTCAAGAGGAAAGCTGGATATAATCAAAAATAAAATAACAGCCACAGAGAGCGATTTGAAGATATGCCTCGCTAAGGCTGAAGCAACCGATGAATGGAATGAAAGGCTTGGTAAAATACTTGGACAGAAAAAGGAAATTAAAGAAAAACTTCAAAATGTGAAAAATCAAGTAGATAATGCCAGTAAGTATGAAACACGTACTGCAAAGCTGCAACAGTATACTGAATTGTGTGACACAGAGAAAAAACTGCAAGCAGATTTTGAACCATTCGACACGTTCTTTAAAGGTGATTTACCAACAGAGGATAGGTTGAACAAATGTGACGAAATCAGTTCGGAGCTTTTAAAAGTAAAGGGAGAATTAAAATCGTATGAACTGACAGATTACGAAAAAACTGAAAACCAAAAATTGAAAGAGGTTTTTTTAAAGGGTGTGCCGAGCGAGAAGACAATCAACGATTGCGAAGCCTTTATTTCTAAATATCGGGAGAATGAAATAAAGATCGAAGCAAATAAGCTAACAGTTACAGAAAGTCTAAAAAAAGCCGAGTTGGATAAATTCTTTGCAAAAGGTGTACCCACCGAATCAGAGATCGACAAGTTTATAGATGTAATTCCAAAATTAAACGAAATTAAAAGTAAGATAACAACTGAAAATAGCAAGTTGGAAATATTAAAAAATGTTCAGCTTCAGAACACACAGCAAAATAATAAAAAGCCTAAAAACACTTTGCTACCAATAGGAATAGTTGTTGCTCTGCTTGGAATCGCTTTGCTTTTTTTATATTTCCCTGCGGGAATCGGATGCATAATTGCAGGTGGCATATTGTTTGCACTTTCATTTGTTAAAGCTAAGAAACAACCGTCAGCAGCCGGGAACGGTCAAGATAGTAACATGGCAATTCAAAAATTTGTTGATGATTTAACAATGCAGAAGCAGTCTATTGAAGCCGAATTAAATAATTTTCTGGGACAGTTTGAAATAGAAATTAATCCGGATAATTATTATGCATC
>JAQVYP010000190.1 GCA_029004655.1 Oscillospiraceae bacterium
TTAGAAGCGCAAGGTCCGCATCCTCATAAAGTGGATTTGGTTTAAGGTCAAGACGAGGAGAGTCAACGTGAGCAGCAGAAATATTAACCCCGTTTTCAACAGGATCTTTGCCTATGATCGCAAAAATTGCAGCCTTCTTACGATTGTTTACATACACTTTATCGCCCGGCTGATAGGTTTTGCCGGGCAGGAACTCAACGAACCCTTTATCGATTGCCAGTGAAATTGCCTCTTTAATGGCTAAACGCTCTGTTCGAGCAATGTTTAAATATGCCTTGTATCCTTCACAAAAATCATCTACCAGTGCAAGTTTAGAATCATCTGCAATAAGCCTGCAGCTCTTCTGTCTCAGACATAGCTTTTCTTTCAAAGCCTTAGCCGGCGATTTTTCTTCTGTCATAATATAAATTCCTCCAATTTAGTAATAGTATTAATATGTGATTATTTAAGAAAAATATTGCTTAATAGTTCTGTTGATTTCGAGAAAAGTTGTTCTACTGAACCATCATTAATAATTATATAATTTGTTCGTTCAATATAGAAATTGTCGCTTTTTTGAGCTTTCAGTCTTATATCTGCATCCTCTTCACTCAAATTATCACGTTCAATAATTCTTTTTCGACGGATATTAAGTGGGCACAAAACAGCTATTACCTTGTTGCAAATCTTATCTGCATCGCTTTCATAAAGTGTTGGCGCATCAAGAAGCACTGCTGTTTTTCCATCATCTTCAATTTTCGATATTTGTTGGTTAACTCTATCAACAATAAAAGGGAAAATAATTTTGTCTAAAGCTTTGGTTTTTGCCTCGTCCGAAAATGCTAAACGTGCAAGCTCTGCTCGGTCGAGAAAACCATCAGACCTCAAAATGCTGTCTCCAAAATAACCTGTTAGAGCAGCTAAAGCCGGCTGTCCCGGCAAAACAACCTCGCGGGAGACCATATCAGCATTGATAACAGCTATTCCGAGCCCCTTTGCCGCCTCACAGACGGTGGTCTTACCGGAACCTGTGGGGCCTGTCAGGCCGATTACCATAATGCTCATAATTTTATTACCTCAAAAGCAGCGGCGCGTATAAGCCTATTATAAACTGCAAGACCCACGCCTTGGGTTTTAGGCATTCTTGCGTAGCAAATCTTGCAGCCTTGATTATCCAATGTGCGCAAGGCGTCAAAAAGTCGTGTTGCTTGTTCGGCAGAATCATTTTCATTGCCATATGAAATACAGGGAGCAACTAAACTTTCGGTGTCTCCGTCAAAGCACAGAGCGTAAACATCCTCACCCGTGTGTCCGTTCACATATTCAGCGTATTTTTCAGCGTTGCTGTCAATGATAATTACGTTTGCTTTTGGTGAGTAGTGCTTATATTTCATGCCAGGAGAGGCAACAGGTTTCCCTTTTTCCGGTTCTGAGAAAACAGCTTTATCAATAACTAACTCCGGAATGATTTTGCGTAGTTGCTCAGCGGTTATTCCGCCTGGGCGCAACAGTCTTGGTGGATTAACTGCAAATGTAACCACTGTAGACTCTACGCCAACATCAGACTTTCCCGCCATTATAACCGCATCAATTTTGCCGTCCAAGTCCAAAAGAACGTGTTCTGCGGTGGTTGGGCTGGGTGAACCGGAAAGATTCGCCGATGGTGCTGCTAAGGGAACACCGCTTTTTTCGATTAGTGCACGAGCAATGGGATTTGAAGGCATCCTGATAGCTATTGTATCAAGACCGGCGCAAACGCTGCTTGGGATAATATCGGATTTAGGTAGAATAGCCGTGAATGGACCCGGCCAAAATTTTGATATACATTTTTGTGCCACTGAAGGTATATCACTCACCAAATTATTCAACATTTCTATATTGCTGATATGCACAATTAGCGGATTGTCTTGCGGTCTGCCCTTTGCCGCAAAAATATCAGAAACCGCTTTTTCATTTAGCGCATTTGCCGCCAATCCGTAAACTGTTTCCGTGGGCATTGCAACAAGACCACCATTTCTTATTATTTCAGCGGCCCTTGAAATCTCGCCTTTTGATTCTTCAATTGTTGTCACAACCAATTTTTCGGTTATCATTAATCCTCAGACTCCGATTTTAACATTTCGGCACGATAGTAGGTGATAATTGAATCAATCAACTCATCCATATCGCCATTTAGTATTTGATCAATTTTATATAGTGTCAATCCGATTCGATGATCTGTAATACGCCCCTGTGGGTAATTGTAAGTGCGGATACGCTCAGAGCGGTCACCAGTACCGACTTGGGCACGTCGGTCGCTTGCTATAGATTCGTTTTGAGCTTCTACCATTTGCTCTAAAAGGCGTGAGCGCAGAACTTTCATTGCCTTATCCTTGTTTTTGTGTTGGCTGCGTTCATCCTGACATTCAACAACAAGACCTGAGGGAAAATGAGTTATGCGAATTGCAGAATCAGTCTTATTAATGTGCTGTCCACCTGCACCGCTTGCACGAAAGGTATCTATTTGCAAATCAGCTGGATTGATTTCAAGTTCAACTTCCTCTGCCTCTGCCAACACAGCAACAGTGACGGTTGAGGTATGAATGCGACCCTGAGTCTCTGTATCAGGAACACGCTGAACACGGTGAACACCGCTTTCATATTTAAAGCGGGAGAATGCACCTTCGCCCTCTATCATAAAACTTACTTCTTTGTAGCCACCAAGTTCTGTTTCATTGCTATTAATTCTTTCAATCTTCCAGTGCTTTGACTCGGCATACATGCTGTACATTCTTGTTAGAGTGGCAGCAAACAATGCAGCTTCATCTCCGCCTGCACCGCCACGGATTTCAATGATTACATTACGGTCATCATTTGGATCTTTGGGCAGTAGAAGAAGTTTAAGCTCATTTGCCAAAGCTTCAAGCTTGTTTTTAGATTCATCATATTCTTCCTGTACAAGTTCTTTAAAATCCTTATCAAGACCGCCTGCGTCCAAAAGTCCTTTAGCTTCGTCCGCACTTTCCTTAGTGGCACAATATTCTTGAAATTTTTCTACAAGAGGCAAGAGCTGTTTATGCTCTTTCATAAGTTTCTTATATTGCTCTTGGTCAGACATGATATCAGGATTCATAAGTTTTTGACCTATTTCCTCAAATCTTGCTTCGACCGACTGGAGTTTATCAAACATTTATTTTTGTTCCTCTCAACAGATAGTATTATTTTTCGGAGTTGATAATTTGTTTAATTCGTTTCTCTATTTTTAATCGGGGAGACATAATTTCGTGACCGCAGCCCTCACATTTAATTTTCAAATCCATTCCTGTGCGTAACACATAAAAAGTTTTGCTTCCGCACGGGTGAGCTTTTTTCATAATAAGTTTATCGCCAACATTAATATCCATGTAAATAGCCTCCCAAAAGAAGATAATGTAAAGGTATTATTAATAATTATATAATAATTTTGTACAGATGGCAACACAAAACATCATATAGCTTTATAAATAGCGAGATATTTTTTTAATGTTGATTTACTAATTTAAGCATAATAGAATAAAATGGTGATTATACAATGAAAATTTCAACAAAGTGGTGCTGCACCATAAAACGACGATTGATATTATAACAATTATGGTAACAGCATAACTTTGCATAACATGATTGA
>JAQVYP010000191.1 GCA_029004655.1 Oscillospiraceae bacterium
GCTCGGTAGATTCCTTTCGAGGCATGTTTGGAGAAAAATTGAATCGTTTGGTCTAAGAGATCCAACCAGTGCCGCTATAAATTATGCCGTTATGAAAAAGGTTGAAAAAAAAGTTATAAATTGGGTAACAGAAAACAATCAAATGATTATTTGCGGACACACGCACCGACCGTCGTGCCCACGCGAAGGCGAACCGCCGTATTTTAACGATGGTTGCTGTATATTCCATGAAAGCATCACATGTTTTGAAATAGTAAGGTCCGAGATAACCCTTGTCAAATGGGACATAAAGACCAACGCAAACAATGTGTTTTATGTTGACAGAGAAGTTATCGCAGTGCCGAGAAAACTGGACAGTATTTAGCGAATGTTTAATGCAATATTCTTTAGAAATGCCCTTTATTTACAAATCTCTGACAACCTTGGTAACCAGTCCGATTACTTTAATCCGCTGAACCTCCGCACCCTTAAAGATGCGCGGTGGATAGTAAGGATTCTCACTTATTAATGTGATGCTGTCGGATGTGTATTCAACTTTTTTGACAACACCGTCCTCGCTATCAATGATAACAACGGCGTATCTTCCACTATCAATTGACGACTGAACGTGTACAAGTACCCTGTCGTTCTCGCAAATCTTGGGCTGCATACTATCGCCGATAACTCGCAATGAAATATATTTCTCGCTTGGATTGATATCCTCTTTGGAATAAATATCGTAACCCTCGATATCTTCCTGCGCCAGACAACCGCCTCCGGCGGAAACATGGCCGACAATCGGTATTCTAAAAACATCCACAGTATTAAACTTTGAATCGAGTGATTCTTCGTCCCAACCCATTAAGTATGCCGGTGTGGTTTTTAATGCTGTTGCGAAAGCCTCGATTTTTGTCTGATTTATATCACGCAGACCCATTTCAATTTTATTAATGGCGCCGCGAGTTTTATATCCCATTGAATCAGCAAGACTTTGCTGTGACATTCCAAGAGTAAGTCGTCGCTCTTTTATCCTTTGGTAGACATTCATTGTTATCTCCCCCTAATGGTAAAATATCACATTGTTGACAAAAAAGCAACATATATTTATTTTTTTGAGGAAAGTATTGACAAACAAACCACCAAGTAGTAATATTACCACAATATCCAAAACGGATACAAAACAAATTAGGGAGGGGGGAAATTTATGACTAATTCTAAATTATTAAAAGAAAAAATCAAACAAATAGGTCTAACTCAAGCAAAAGTTGCAGATCTAATTGAAATCTCACCTTGCTCAATAAGTAACAAAATTAATGGAACAAGAGACTTTACTGTCAACGAAATGTCCACATTATGCGAAATTTTAAAAATCGACGATAAAACATCTGTTTTTTTTGCATGATTGTATCCAAAATGGACACAAAAGTAATAAAATTACACATGTTAAAGAAAAAACAATTTTTAAACATCAACGGTTTAGTACCTGAAATTATTTTGAATAGCTAATTAAAAGTTGAAATTATTTAATGGAAATATGTGAGCAATTTAGATAAATTTAACTAAATTCTATCATAATTTGTAACTAAATGCAACAGAAACAAATTAAATTGTAAAATTAAGCTATTAAAATACTGATCCGGTTTTAGGTACATAATGGATACAATCGTGCGCTTGTATTCATAAAGAGGATTATGGCAACGAGATATACTCGGCACTAAATATGCCATGTCAAATCAGAATTTTATGCAAAAAATGACCACAGCGAATTTTGGAGATTGAATCCAAATAATTTTGAAAACAATTAAATATTTATATAAATATTTGACCTGAAATGCAAACAAATCTTGTTAAAAAAATATAAATAGGAAGGAAAATTTTAGTGCTGATACTGCGAGCTGATTATTAGTGGAAGGGCTAATAATTATATTTGGTTTTAAGACAGGTGTTATACTAATTCCAATTAAAAAGTGACCAAGATTTGCGAGGATTTTGTTTGTGAGACAAGGCGGAGGACGAAGGCGGGCTATCGCCCGCCGAGAACGACAACGCAGTTTCGCAAACAAAAGACCGCGAAGATTGGTTGATTTTTATTTGGAATTAGTATTAATTATCAACTGTTTTGCAGCAAAGGCTAGAAAAGGAGATGGAAATTGGGGATGTTTAAATGCGATGATTGTGATGTTAATTTTGATGAGCCGGACATCATTGAAGAGCGTCATTCCTATGGAATGAGATATGCGGTTGAATATTGGGCGGTTTGTCCTGTATGTCATTCATGCAATTACGAATATTTTTCTTTGAACGAAAACAATGATTTTACCGGAAATTGGGTGATGAAAGTTGGCTGATGTTAAATGGATAAAAATAGTAACGGATATTTTTGAGGATGAAAAAATTCTTCTGATTGAGAATATGCCTGATGCGGATAGTTTACTTGTTATTTGGTTTAAAATGCTGTGCCTTGCGGGCAAGCAAAACAACGGCGGTGTGCTGAAGATGAACGAAAAACTGGCATACACAGACAAAATGCTGGCAACAATTTTTCGAAGGCCGGTTGAAACCGTAGGTCAAGCGTTACAGATTTTTTTATCCTTCGGTATGATTGCAATTGACGACGACTGCTTTATTATTTCAAATTGGGGACGGCATCAGAACATTGAAGGGCTTGAAAAAATCAGAGAACAAACGCGACGGCGAACGGCAAATTATCGTGAAAAGAAAAAGCAAAATTTACCGTCATGTGATGGTGACGTGACGGTGACGCGACGTGACGCAACAGATAAGAATAGAGAAGACGAGAATATAATAGATAATATTAATATTTCGGACAAGCCGGAAAAAATCATTATGGGACAATATAATAATGTGGTTTTTACGAATGAGGAGTTTCTAAAACTGAAGTCCGAGTTTAGCGACTATAAGCAACAAATTGAAAATTTAAGCGATTACATAGCCTCGACGGGCAGAAATTATAAAAACCATTTGGCAACAATTTGCTCGTGGGATAAAAAAAATAATTTGCGAAAATCTAAGACATACAAAACCGAAAATAACATATCAGCATATGACATAGAGCTTATCGAAAAGACGATTGTAAATAAACATTCTGATTTATAAAGGAGAAAAAAATGAGAGATTATCAAAAACAAATCAACAATCCGTATTATTTGCCTAGGAGCTTATATAACAGAGTGTTATATATCATCAGGGATTATGACCGGCTTTGCGAGCAACGAAAGGAAATTATTTATGGTTCATCTAATGTGGAAAGCGGGATGCCGCACGGATCGGGAATTAGCAATCCCACCGAACGAAAGGCAATTTTGCTTTCGCAGATTGAAAGTGAAATCAGCATTATCGACAAAGCATTAAGGCAAATTCCACCCGAATATGCGACATACATATTTGAAAATATCCGATATGGATACAAATGCCCTAGTTGGGTACAAAACAAGGACAATGCCAACAAAAATACATGGTCGCGTTGGCGGTGCCAGTTTATTTATTTAGTTGCGAAATATGCGGGATTGGTTTGAAATTGTGATTTTTGGTCGCTTAATTTTTTAAAATATATTCCGTTATATAATTAGTTAAAATAATGGTTAGAATATGTGTTTAGAAGTTAACTAATCGAAAGG
>JAQVYP010000192.1 GCA_029004655.1 Oscillospiraceae bacterium
TACAGGCCAGATAAGGTAAATCTCCGTTTGCATCAATGCAGTCGATCAAACCGCCCTGGTGGCCGCGTATCACCATTGAAATAATCTGTGCAGCGCGCTGTTCTTTGACGGATTTGCCTACATACCACCGATCATAGGCAAATATCGCACCCGTCGGGCTATGGTAAACCTTGCCCTCATTGCTTTCATTATCTTTTTGGCCGGATATGTATTTTTCAAATTGGTTTGTGAATTTACCCATATCATGAAGGATTCCGGCAAGCAACGCCGACTTTTCCATACCGGAAAAGCGACCTCTTTCAGCGGCCAGCTTTCCAACATTTTCGCAGTGTTTTTCAGCAGGTTGGGTAACATTGTCTTTTTTTCTTATGTGAGCAATCAACTTAAAGACTTCCTTTTTGAATTGCGCCTAATTGCTAGAACAAAATAGCTTGCGCTATTGTGTACCGCCAACATCAGGCGTTTGCAAAATTTATAACCACATCTACCGCTTACTCCTATATACTTTGACATAGACCAACTATGAAGGAGAATCCATATGGTAGATGAAGAATTATTAGAACAACTTAAACGGGACATTCGGTTGCGGGGACACAGTCAAAATACAATGGACGAGTATGTGCATCGTATTAGAAAGTTTATGATTTATGCAAATCGCCCCTTACGAGAACTTGACGAAGCAGATGTGAAAAAATTTCTGCTATACCTCATGGAAGAACGCAATTTGAAAAAGTCCAGTGTCAACACATACAATAGTGCGATTCGATTTTTGTATGGCGTGACATTGAATCGTCCTCTAAATGTGTGGCAAATTCCTCGTTGTAAGTCTGAGCGTGAATTGCCCCAACTGCTTACACAAGAAGAAATTTCAAGGTTGCTTGAACATACGCCAAACCCCATGTATCGTGCGCTGCTCATGACTATTTATGGGTCAGGATTGCGTGTTTCGGAGGCTATTGGAATCAAGGTTTGCGATATTGATAGCAAAAAGATGCGTATCTTTATCCGGCAAGGTAAAGGTGGCCGAGATAGATATGCAACATTATCTCAAACGGCCCTAGATGAGTTGCGATCTTATTGGAAAACCTGCCACCCAACCGATGATTTATTTCTAACAAGGCTTAAGAAAAAGCCTACGCCTCGCAGTGTAAATAATGCGTTTCAAGCATCGATGATGAGAGCAGGTATTAGCAAAAATGCAACTGTGCATACACTTCGCCATTGCTTTGCTACGCATCTGCTTGAGTATGACACCAACCTTTTTCACATCAAAAAATTACTTGGTCACCGTAGTATTCGTTCAACATCTTGGTATCTTCACTATGCCGAAGGTGAGGCTTCTCAAGTGAAAAGCCCATTGGATCGGATTGGGCGAGCCGATGATTGAATTGCAAGACATCATTCAAGAACACGGCGGTGGGTACGTCAAAGGTAGAAATTTGCTTCCGGTTCAGCACAAGGCGTTAAACGCTATTGCTATCTGCCGTACCGCTAGACTAGGCGGTCACGTTGACCATTACGACTGTGGACACACAAATATATCTTACAATTCATGCCGCAACAGGAATTGTCCCAAATGCCAAGCACTTACCAAAGAGCGATGGGTAATGGCAAGAATGGATGATCTGCTACCAGTGCCGTATTACCACGTGGTATTTACGCTACCGCAAGAACTTAATAGACTTGCTTTCATAGATAATGCTACTATCTATGATTTGCTTATGCGAGCCTCTGCCGAAACATTAAAGGCCTTATGTTTAAGCCCCAGATATCTTTCTGCCGAGGTAGGTTTCATTACTGTGCTGCATACTTGGGGGCAAAATCTTGTATTACATCCCCACGTACATATCGTCATACCCGCAGGAGGATTGACAACTTGCGGCAAATTTGTTGTTGGAAGCAAGAAGTTTTTCTTGCCGGTCAAGGTGATGGCAAAGCTTTTTCGTGGGAAATTCTTATTCCACCTCAAAAGCATAAGAGAACGATTTGGTGCTATAGAGAAAGACGAGTGGAATGATTTAATCACGATACTTTACGGCAAGGATTGGTATGTGTACTGTAAACGTCCATTCAAAAATCCTGGTGCTGTTTTGCAATATCTCGGACGCTATACGCATAGGGTTGCGATTTCCAATCATCGAATATTAAGCATGAATGACGGTGTGGTCACTTTTTCGTACAGGGATTACAAAGATGGTAGCAAGAAAAAAATCATGCAGCTAGCTGTCAATGAGTTCATTCGCAGGTTTTTACTTCATGTGCTGCCAAGTGGGTTTCGTAAAATTCGCCACTATGGGTTTTTGGCTCCTGCGGCTAAAAAGCAAAAATTGAAGTTGTGCCGCAAATTGCTGCGTGTAAAATTCACGCCATCAGTTCCACTATCTACAAAAGATCTGCTTCAAAAACTCACTGGTCGAGACATAGGGGTTTGTCCCATTTGCGGCAAAGGAACTCTTTTTTCTGCCACTGGACTTTCACCGCCAAACAATGTAAGTGAATAAACTTAGCTTGGCCCAGTTTGGGGAGGGGGAAGCTATGGCTGTTTAAGCAGATTTTTGTTGTTTGGAAAAAGTCTTTGCCCGAAAACACGGATATTTCGAGTTTTTATGGGTAAGTGCGTTAGTATTATCCCCATAGGAGTTCACATCCGCTATCTCGTTCTGACAAAAAAACAAAGTTCGGCTCGACACTTTTATCGTGTCGGGCATTTTTACGCCGAACTTCGCTTTTTTCCTAAGATCAATTTGGCGTCTTTTTCCATAGAAATAATTACCACATTATTATACTCCGGCTGACAAAATAATACAAATTTTAATAAAATTCCAAGTGGACAGTGCTTTTGTCATCGCCGGAGTATAATTGACCGAAAGGGGGGGCGGACGAAAACCTAGACCAAACCGTCAAGGGAGGTAGTCCATGTATTCGTACAAAGATCGCCTAAAAGCAGTCAAACTTTATATCCAGTACGATTTCAGCGTATCCGATACCATACATAAGCTAGGTTATCCATCGCGTAATATGCTCCGACAATGGTATCGAGAGTATTCTGAAACTGGAAATCTTCATCAGCAGCATGGTAAAAAGCTGAAGTATTCTTCGGAAGATAAAAAGCGAGTGGTAGATTATTACAAGGAGCACGGGCGGAATATGGCACGTGCAATCAGGGCCATGGGATATCCCCACCGGGACACCATGCGGGAATGGATTCGTGAGTTGGTACCGGAACAACGAAAAGTTTACGCAAAGCATAGTTTTGTGGTAAGATATACCCCTGAGCAGAAAAAAGAGGCTATCATTGAATTCTGTACGGGCAACAGTACTGCTGTTGTTGTCGCCAATTCTCTGGGAGTGAGCAGGAACAGCTTATATAAATGGAAAAAAGCACTGCTCGGAGAAGGATGTGCTGAGACGATGAAGCAAGAGTGCAAGCCATCATTATCAGAAGACAGGAATGTACTTCTGGCTGAGGTTGAATCACTGAAAAAACAGATTTATGAACTTCAGATGGAACGAGCTATACTTGATAGGGCGGCAGAAATCGTAAAAAAAGATCAGGGCATCAATCCGAGAGAACTGGCAAACGCAGAAAAAACTTTTCTGATTGAT
>JAQVYP010000193.1 GCA_029004655.1 Oscillospiraceae bacterium
TGTTATCCGGATCATAAACAAAACTATTTTTCCGATGATTGATACTAATTCCAAATAAAAATCAACCAATCTTCGTGGTCTTTTGTTTGCGAGACTGCGTTGTCGTTCTCGGCGGGCGATAGCCCGCCTTCGTCCTCCGCCTTGTCTCACAAACAAAATCCTCGCAAATCTTGGTCACTTTTTAATTGGAATTAGTATGATTATAATAAAATTGGTTGTGCAAAGATTAAAAATAGTAATTTATTTTACAAAGTTTTATCCAATTTAAAGCACTGGCAATTTATAATATATCTGGTGTTTTATAATATTTATGTTTTAAATATGAACTGATTATGTTATAATAGCTAAGTAACTGTGGCCATTTTGTCCTTCGAATCGATTTCAGCCATTTTTGTTATTAGTTTACATAACAAACACAAGATTTTTCAAGTTATGTGTATTGTTATTTAAGTTATGGTGGTATTTATGATTAAAAAATTTCTAAAATGTATAATAGTTGTAGTTTTATTTGTTGCCGCTATTTTAGTCTATAGCAACACATATATTACTACAAGCAAGTATACAGTCGAAAGTGCAAAAATCTCTCGGGATTTTGACGGGTTTAAAATTGTACATGTTTCCGATCTGCATAGTGCAGTTTTTGGACAAGATAATCGCCGCTTGATAAAGGTAATTGATGACCAAGAGCCTGATATTGTCGTACTGACAGGGGATATGGTTAACTCACAAGATTCAGAGTTTGATGTTTTTTATAATTTTGCAGAGCAGATTGCAAAAAAATATCCAACATATTTTGTGTATGGCAACCATGAACTTATTTTAAGCGAGGATTATAGAGATAAAATAGTAAGTACAATAAAGTCCTATGGCATAATCGTTCTTGATAACCAAATGATTGAGGTTAAAAAGGGTGACTCTAAAATAAATGTCTATGGAATGTGGTTTAATCTGCGGTTTTATCGCGATACAACCAATGATACAACCGATGAATATGAGTTTACAGCCTCACAAATGAAAAAGATTCTTGGCAACTGCGACACTGATAAATTCAATATGTTATTAACGCATAATCCGGTGTATTTCACTGCATATTCAGAATGGGGCGCTGATTTAACACTTGCTGGTCATTTGCATGGTGGAATGATCAGAATCCCGTTTCTAGGGGGCTTGTTTTCGCCTGAAAAAAGCATGTTCCCCGAATATGATAGCGGCGAGTTTTTACAAGACAACAATAGCATGATTGTTAGCCGCGGAATAGGCAATGGCTTGCAAGGATTCAGATTTAATAATTGCCCGGTGCTGGATATCATTACTTTAAAAAGTGTAAAATCAGATTGATAGCCTAAACACTAAAATTTGGAAATTTGTCGTTTTATATAATAAATGTGTTGATGTTTTTACAATTTTGAATTATAATGCCAATATGTGTATTTTGATAAAATATTTAGGTTGTTCATTTCGCGCAAGCCGATTTTTAAAACATTGAATTTGACAATAATCGTCACTTTAAATTTAGATTTACCGGGATTAATAATAATTAATTTAAAATAAATGGAATTATAATTAAATTATTGAATTATAAAGTGTGAATATATTTACAATTTTCAATTTGCTAAATTTTTGGATGTCTTGGGGCTTTTCGCTTAGACTGAGGAGGTTGAATTGAGTGCTGACCAATATTTTACCGGAAGTTTTGTCAATGGTTATGATATCAATTATGATGCTCCATTCAAGCAAAAAGCAGGAAATCTTTGCTCCACGCAGCAGATGGTTTAATATTTGCTTAACATGCTCTTTTTTGAATATTTTTTTGAATATTATCAGAACTTATCTGATTTATTTTTCTGATAAAATGCCGCTTTGGTTTAATTATCTGATAAATTCTTTGTTCTTTGCATCACTGGCCGTCGTTATGGTGGTTTTGACATTCTATTTAATTTCCCTGATTTATAAGCGATCACAATGGGGATTTATCCGACGCATTTCGAGAGTTGCTGTTTTAATTCCTGCATCAGTATTTTTTGTTCTGTCGTTGTCTTCTCCGCTGACTCATTTGATTTTCTATTTTGATGAAAACAAAATGTATTATCAAAGTAAGTTTGCTTTAATATCCGTTGTTTCTTTAATGTTTTGTACACTTGTGGTCGCAGTAGGAATTATTATTGTAAGAAAATCCTTGGATCATAATATAATTGATCTTACAATTGCTATAACTGTAATTATTATTGCTCTCTTATTTGTTCAATATTTTATTCCCGATATCATTCTGTCAGGAACATGTATTGCATATACCAATTTCCTGCTGTTTATATCGTTTCAAAATAAGAGTGTAAATGTCGACCATTTGACTGGGCTTGGTAACAGAGAAGCGTTTTACAATTCCCTGATTTGTTATGCCAATATGCATAAAGAGTTTAAGGTTGTTTTTGTTGGACTAAGAGGTTTCAAAAATGTAAATGATAAATACGGTCAACCTGCCGGAGATGATTTCATTGTTAAAGTTGCAGGTTTTTTGAGATCGACTAATAATAATTGTTTGTTATATAGATTTAATGGTGTCGAATTTGTTTATCTTTTACCGCAAATTTCAGATAGTGATTTTAAAGGTCTGCTGGATAAAATCACCGAAAGATTTTCACATCATTGGAAAATCGGTTATATGCAGTGCATGATTAATATCAGTATGGCTGAAATTTCGTATCCGCAAGATGTCAACAATGGAAATGATTTAATAACAATGGTTGAGGGTGCTCTTAGATTATCAAAATCCAGAATGCCCCAAAATACAACTATTTATTTAAACCAAGAAATCAGAAACGAAATTTTCAGACGAAATGAGCTTGTCGATTTAATTAAACAGGCAACAGTATGCAGAAACTTCAGTCTATGCTATCAGCCTGTTTTTGACTGCAATGAAAATCGTTTTGTATCAGCGGAGGCATTGATTAGGATGTCGGACGCAAAAGGACAATTAGTTTCGCCAAGCGAGTTTATTCCTATTGCAGAGGAAATCGGGTCAATTGTTAACATAGGTTGGTATGTAATTGAAGAAGTTTGTCACTTTTTCAGTACTAATAGAAATGTGAATATAAATTCAATCTCAATAAATCTTTCACAGCAACATTTTATGGAGCCGTATCTGATCAATCGAATAGTTGATACTTTGGATAAATATAATGTTGAGCCATCCAAACTAAAACTGGAGTTGACTGAAAGGGTAATTGAGAAAGACACAGAACATATGCGTATAGTAATGAATCTTTTGAATAAAAAAGGAATCGGTTGTTATATGGATGATTTTGGAACTGGATACTCCAATCTATTTCATGTCATAAACCTACCGTTTGAATGTGTTAAGCTAGACAAAAGTTTGATTGGTGATTTTAATAATAATATAACTAGCGATATAGGTAGGCGATTCTTAATTGAATCACTTATACATAGCTTCCAATTTATTGGCACTAAGGTCATTGCTGAAGGTGTCGAACAAGAAAACCAAGTTAAAACAATTCGCGAACTCGGGGTTAATATGATTCAAAGTTTTTATTTTTCTAAACCACTAAGCGAGCAAAATTTATTGGATTTTATAAATAATGAATTTAA
>JAQVYP010000194.1 GCA_029004655.1 Oscillospiraceae bacterium
GAAACTTCACGTGCCACCAATGGAGAAATTCCATCAACAATACTAACAATGGCGGTGGTAAGATCACCACCGTTGCTCAAAATTTTAGCTGAAAGTTCTTCTACATTGCAAGATGTTAATAAAATCTTGTTTTGGTCTAAAGGAAATTCATACACGGCTCCTGGCTGAATCAGCCTTGAAGATGATTCTATATCTGATCTTTTAACTGCATCAATTATATGTCTGTTTGTATCAACTAAAATTATATTTGATTGAACGCCAATAAATTCAACAACAAGTTTTGGATGAACCACATCACCCATTTCATTATTAGCATCAAATTCCAAAGTCAGAATTCTTTCAAATCCACACTGCTTTATGTCAACTAATTTTGCGCCACCCAAATGCTTTCTTAATAGCATACAAAACATTGGCGGCTGCATCGGGTTTTCATAAGAATTATCTGTAAAGTTAATTCGCTGAGCAGGATTTTTAATACTAATCAGTACCTTTTTATTGAATCCTTTGGAGCGTATTAAAAGCACCAGTTCCTCGCGTGAGGGCTGGTGAATTTTATCTATTCGTGAATTTAATGCCTTTTCTAACAATTCGTTTTTCACTTTGTTAAGGAAAATACCATCAAGCGACATTTCAATCGTTCCCCAATATAATGCGATCCAGCTGTGGGACCACAGATATCAATTCATTATATTCTTTCTGTTTATTTTCAACATCGAGTATGTCGTGGGACCTTTTATCCAAGATGCGCCTTACACGCTTTATGTAAACAAGTGCATCTTTTGTGACATTGTCTGAAAGACCACCGATATAACAAAACAGCGGGTCATTCCGACATTCTTTGCCGGTGTACCCCGCTTCAATAACTGAATAAATTCTGCCAACCGAAAGCACTGCATGCTCGTGATTAATTTTAAAGTTGTTTTCGCTTAAGAATTTTCGAAGTTCCATAGCGGAGGACATGGGTTGCAGAATAAGCCTGTACTTACTGTCTCTCAACCAAATCGCTCGGCTGATTATATCAGCAATAAGTTCTCCACCCATTCCTGAAATAATAACAGTGTCGACCTCGTCGCCACAAATTTCATCAAGTCCATTACTTAGTCTTAAATCAATTTTATCGCCGAACATGGATTTATCAATGTTTTTGCGAGCAGCGGACAAAGGCCCCATTTTAACGTCACTTGCTATAACCTTTGTTGCAATTTTCGATTCAATTAAATATATGGGCAAAAGAGCATGATCGGTACCAATGTCGGCAACTTTTGCGCCGACAGGTACCAACCCTGCGATTTTAAGCAATCTGCTATCAAGCATTATTATTTTTTGTCCTCAAAATATTGATTTAGATTGTCCACAAGTTCATCAACATCAACGTTATGAACTTCACAGGCATCCTCGATTGATTCACCACGTGATGCAGGACAACCAAGACAATGCATTCCCATTGAAAGGAAATACTCAGCCGTTCCACTATCTAAATCAAGAACATCGCCAATACACATACTTTTTGTAATTTTCATAAAAATCAATCCTTTTGTTTTAATTAGTATATAATAAACTTTAGAATCTATGCATTAAATTTACATTAATACTAATTCCAATTAAAAAGTGACCAAGATTTGCGAGGATTTTGTTTGTGAGACAAGGCGGAGGACGAAGGCGGGCTATCGCCCGCCGAGAACGACAACGCAGTCTCGCAAACAAAAGACCGCGAAGATTGGTTGATTTTTATTTGGAATTAGTATAATACACCTTTGATAACTTTTAATTATAAACCCATAATACCAAAATTAACATTTGCCGTCAATAGGCGCAAGAAAAAAACAGCCTGTTTATACAAACTGTTTTTTATTCTACATACTATTTTATGGCAGGTACAGATTGATGCGACTTTTCCATACATTTCTCTTGCTGTAGAGGACTGTAAGCCACTTTTCTTTCAGGTACAATATAGGTAGGAACAGCCTTGTGTAAACATTGAACAACTTTTTTTGAATTGTTGCTTTTGCATGCTATTTCAAGTTCTTTGATATTCTCAGAGAACTTTATTGGTTCGATCGCAATTTGGTTTCCGATAAATATTTTTTCATTGAGCGTGGATTGGAGGCCCTCCTCATCCATTAAAAGCTCTTCAAAAAGTTTTTCACCCGGACGGAGACCCGTAAACACGATTGGCATTTCAACGTACGGTTCATACCCATAGAACTTGATGATATTTTCTGCAAGAGTTGTTATTTTAATCGATTCGCCCATATCCAAAATAAATATCTCGCTGCCCTTAGCCATTGAACCGGCTTGTAACAGAAGAGAAACCGCCTCTGGTATAGTCATGAAATACCTGATTATATCCGGATGAGTAACAGTAACAGGGCCACCAGCTTCAATTTGGCGTTTAAACAACGGAATTACTGATCCATTCGAACCAAGAACATTTCCAAAACGCACTGCGGTAAATTCAGTTGAAGAGCCTTTCTGCGACATATACTGCATTATCATTTCGCAAAAGCGCTTGGTTGCTCCCATTACATTTGTTGGATTAACGGCCTTGTCAGTAGAAATGAGAACCATTTTTTTAACCTTGTATAAATCGCAAAGTGTTGCAACATTATAAGTTCCAAATATATTGTTTTTAACTGATTCTTCAGGATTATCTTCCATAAGAGGGACATGCTTATGCGCCGCGGCATGGAAAACAACGTATGGCCGATATTTGTTAAATAGCAAATTCAATTTATCATAATCACGTACGGATGCGATTTCAACCGATATATCAGCATTTGGTGAAGATATTTTCAACTCTTGTTGAATATCATAAGCATTATTTTCATAGATATCCAAAATTATGATTTTTTTAGGATCAAATTTCACTATTTGTCGGCAAAGCTCAGACCCTATTGATCCGCCACCGCCCGTTATTAAACAGACACTATTATTAATAAGATCTTCTACACTTTTATTTTCAAAATGTATTTCCTCACGGCCAAGTAAATCCTCAAGTTTAAGCTTTTTTGACTGTTTTAACAAACTTTTTTGTCTGATAAGTTCGTTAACGCGTGGCAGTTCTCTAACAACACAGTTACAGCCATCACATGCATTACGCAGCTTCATCCTTTTAGCATCAGATGCGGACGGTATAGCCAGCCATATATTTTTAATTTTTAATTTTTTGCAAATTTCAGGTATCAACAATGTCGTTCCGTAAACTTTAACACCACAAGTAGTTTTATTTATTTTTTCTTGATCATCATCCACAAAATAAATAGGATAATATACTTCATCCTTAGAACGTTGTAAATCCTCAAGTAACATTCTTCCAGCACAACCCGCACCAACGATAAGCGTGGCACCTGCATTTTTTGAAATAAAATACGGCTTCAATACAACATATAGATATCCATAAATGATTCTTACGGCAACAATTCCAAAAGTTGACGCAACATAATTTGCAAAGTTATACACATCGGATATTGGAGTTTTAAATATACTGTGGAATGCAAAAAATGCGCCAAAGCCGACTGTGGTGCCCAGCACGCATTTCATCAATCCGTTTACACGTTCAAAACGCCAAGCGCTGCAATACACACCGCACAAAAACA
>JAQVYP010000195.1 GCA_029004655.1 Oscillospiraceae bacterium
CTCCACCCGATCCCATCGGTAATTCCTGTGTGTCATAACCCAGTTCAGTTAACTTGTTTACCCTGTCATCAACAAAGTGATTGTTTTCAACTACACTCTTGATCTCTGCTAATTGTTCTCTGTAATTTTTTGTTTTCATAACTGTTTTTTTTAGTTGTTTATCTTAACACTACAAATATATAACATATTATATATTATACAAAACAAAAACGCAACTTTAACATAGCTTTAACACTATTTTAACATAATCATAATAAATATTTGTATTATTCATATATTTTTATTATCTTTGCCTTGCGGTTACAGGTGGATGCCGCACTTTCTTTTCATGACATATATTTGTTTTCATACAGAAAAACCCCCGATGCGATATCGAGGGTTTTTTATTTAAAATCTTAATTTATTCCTGAAAACAAAGAACAGCCAGACAAGCAATCCCGCTACAATCACGTTAAGCGCATTTAAACGCCATTTCTGCCACTTTGTTAGCTGATTGATGTACTTGTCCACCTCAACAATTACAGGCACGCTATCGGTCTTAAAATAAGTCAGAGTGTCAACCTTGAACCTCTCACGCCATTTTATAACATTATTATACACAGTGTCGCCTCGTGTGAAAACCTGAACCGTGTCCCTATTATAGATACTATCTATAACGTACCTATCTTTATATTCAATAGTATGATACTCAACAGGTACGTACTCAATACTTTTACAACCTGTTGCAAAAAATATAATCAATCCTAAAGACAGAATTATACACCAGATGATTTGTTTTTGAAGTTTATTTGATCCGCCTGTTTTCATGTTGTTAGTTATAAAAATATCAATGCAATCAAAAAACCTGCTATAAAGTGATATAATTTATCTTTTTTGAACATGATTTTAAGTTTTAAATGTTTTTCAAATTGTCCTCAATGTGAAGTAATTTGATTATTCATTAATTTCTTCCGTTATAGGATTCAAATGCAACTGAATCTCTTCAAAATCAGTTTGCGAAATTTGCCCTTTTGATAAATAATTAAAAGAGTAAATGTTTACTTGCTCATAAGTGAATGAGCCGTTATCGTAACCACTTTTAAGATTATTTTTTAGAAAATCTGCTATGCTAAAAGTTGCCATATTATTTTGTTTTTATTGTTAAATTATTGTTCCACCAAGTGCTATAATTGCATTCTTATTTTTCCTTATTAGTGCTAATTGCCATTGCATTATTTTTTGTGCTGGAATGGTTATTTCGCCTTCAAAATAATCTATGCCTAAAGTTGAAATAAGCAAGTCCATCTCATCCTTGGTCGGCTCATTACCTGCCCCAAAAGCAGTAGTGAGGTCTATCGTAATTACATTATCGTAATACACCTCCCTTGCAGCTGATGTGGATGCTGTATCTCCGTTAAGGATTCGAGTCGATTCCGCTGTTGCTGTGAATAAAATGCTATTATTCTGCCACTCATTGAGCAACGAGTTGTTATATGTAGACGATACCCCAGAAGCGAACCCTCCAGCGTTATACTTCGAAAGCCTGTTATTAGGTGATGCAACCACAACATAACACCATGCGGATGTATAATAGATGTTGCCAATTACGGTAGGAATCTCGGTATACCCGTACTGCGTATAAAATGTTCCGCCACTATTCACAACACCTATTGATTTTAACCCGGTTTTTGCAATATCATACCTTTTCCTGAAAGCAGCTGGACTCCAGTTGGTCAAATCAGGATTTTCAAACCCACCATTTATGATTAAGTTCTCAATCTTCACACTCGCATAATCCTCAACCTGTTTTAGCGTTTTAGGCTCTTCTCCTTCGCCATAGCCGTGATTAGCTTTTAAAGCCAAGTCATCCTGAATAGCCAACCTTGCATTGTCAGCATTTTGTGCCGCCGTATTAGCGTTTAGAGTGGCTTCTTCAGCGTTACTAATAGCTGTGGCTGTGTTTGTCTGGCGCAATTCTTCCGCTAAAACTCTTAACCCCTCCGCTTCAACTCTTGCCTGTTCCTGCAAATTTACTGTTTCGGCTATATCGGTTGCAGGCTTCTGTAGCCAATTATAATAGTCCTCTTTGGTCTTGTCTGGATTATCTTTCAACCAAACTTCGTAAGCTGATAAGCCCTGAAAGCCAGCCTGTATATCGGATGAAACGGTAAATTCAGAGTCCTGCGATGCCTCAGCCGTAACCGCAACAATTCGCACAGGCACATTATCAACGGTTATCTTCCTGTTACCGTCTATCATGCTGCTATCGGGCACCGTGTATTCGAGTATGGTCCACAGGTAACCAAGCTTAGTTATGACCTCTTTCTGCACCTCCACCTCAATCATACCGTTCACTGCATCAGTGACCTCAAACGTGGTTATCTCAATCTTGTTGCATGATGGTATGCCTCCCTGCGCAATTGAAACTTTAATATCTGTCGCATTCGTCAGGTTTACAGGTACCCCTCCATCGAGTATCTGCCACATAAGTTTTATATCATTGCCTATACGTACGTTTGTTCTCATATCTTTTTATTTTAATATTTGCATTGCTTTATCGTAGAATTTCTGTCTATCCGCCATACCGGTAAATCCTCCGTTGACAATTCGTGTAACCTTTCTAAAATCTCCTGTATCTGCCACTTCATTCAGTCCTTTCATCTTCCACCACCAACAGGAAACCATCGTTGCAAATTCAGGTTGTTCGATCAGTTCCGGTCTGCTTACGAAATCAACACCCAAGGCATTTGACGCCAAGGTGTAATTTGTTCTTCCGGTTAGTTGAATTAGTCCTCTTCCCTTGTATCTTACACCGTCTCCAGCCTGTACATTTCCCAAGTCTTTCCGCCACTCATATGCTTTGCCAGAGGCGATCTCTTTCGTGTATCTGAACGAACCGCTTTCGTGGATCACCGTTGCTAAAAACGCCGCCTCTCTTAATTTTCCGCAAATGTTGTAGTTGTGCATGTAGCGGTTTAAGAGCGGTGCATACGTGTTGATGTTAACCAACGTAGCGTAGTTTGCTATGTTTCGTAATTGTTCTGTTGTCATGCTTCCTTTTTGTATGTTCCTAAACGTGGCTTTCTAAGTTGACAATCAGTCACAAAGCAAATGTTGTCCTCTGCAAGCTTCCTTTCTTTGATCTCGTTGTCGATAATCTTCTGCATTCCGCTGATCTTCCTGTCGTTCTCTCCCACCTTAAATTCCAATGATTTGAGTTTTTGATTAGCTTCTTCGAGTGCTGATTTATACCCGTCAATAAGGCCTTGCTGCTGTTCGATCAGTTTGTCCTTTCCCTCGATGATTTTATTGAACCTGTCCTGCTGCGAACCGATCAATTCCATCATCTTGTTCATAGCTTCGGTTGAGCTATCCACCACGTCCGCCTGTGAACTCGCCTTATCCTCCTTTAGCTTGAATAACCACGAAACGCCACCACCAGTAAGCATTCCGACTATTGCCGATATTATTATCTCCCAATTCATCACCTTTTCCTTTATAACTGTTTTAAACTTTTCTTCATTTTTTTAGTCAAATATTTGGTACTTACCATTTTATTTTGTATATTTGCGAATATTAAATTATTGAATCATGAAAAAAATTCTATTTCTATT
>JAQVYP010000196.1 GCA_029004655.1 Oscillospiraceae bacterium
GAAGGCGTTTGGGCCGTCTTAAGTCTTGTTCTAATCTTCTATATCATTAAAAATCAAGAAAAGCGAGATACACGTCAAGATGAACGAGACAAAAAATATCAGAATATAATCGAAAACTTGTCAAAATTACTCCGGGAAATGAATGAAATCAAAAATATATTGGATAAAAAATTAAATTGAGTTTACAAATCCGGTTCTTTTCTCTTTATAGTAATTAGAAGCAAAAATCACAACGGTTCGCTGCAGAGGGCTGAAATGACAATTGCTTTTAAATAAAATTAAAAGGAGATATTAATTATGGCAACTGTGATAAGAAATCAGAGTTCAAAATGTACCGCTTATAGGCAAGATAACAAAAATTGGAAAAATTTAGCATTTACGGATGGTGGAACGATTGTTCTATGACTTGTGTAGGTATGTGCATTAAAAAATCACCTAAAACAATTTACAATGATGGATTTACAAGTTCCATTTGTGATTGGTCGGGAATTGGATCTAATTACGGAAAAACTCTAAAAACTGTTTCCGCAACCCTTTCCAATCTAGCTTCCACACTTTCTAATTACCCTGCCATTGTAGGGGTTGGCGGACACTTTGTAGTTGTTTACAAATTTGAAGGCGATCCTGATAATCCTCAAAAATCCGATTTTAGCGTGCACGACCCTGCTCGATCTGATGGTACCTTAGATCGTTCTGCTTATAGTGATATTACAAGTATTCGGTATTATAAATAAAAAATAAGTAACTCCATTCCATATACCAGTGAAGATCAATCTTCACTGGTACTTTTTTGTGGGCAAAAAATAATGATATAGTTTTTGCTATCTTGATCGGCAATTATACCGGCTAAAGTGGAGCCGTTAGAATTAACCGCTATTACTTCAATCTCTTTTATTTGCTTTAAAGGTACATTGGTTATATAAATTTTTTGCTTATTCAAATCCATAATTCTAAGATAATGATCTGTAATAGGGTCTACTCCATTCATTATAATTCCGTTTTCAGTGTCACATGAAAAATTAGTGCTTCTATTTTTTTCTATATAAATATTACCATTATAAAGATTGCAGTAAATCATGTTTTTGTTATTATCATTTAGGTTTTGAAAATAAATATTTTTAACTTTTTGATCGTTTAAATGATATGTAAAATAGTAATATGCATCATTTTTTGAAGTAATTAGAAAATAGGAATCTTTAAGATGCGTTGCTGAAAACGCAGAATATGAAAAATTATTCGCAGGTTTTAAATCATCCAATACTTTAATCTGATTACTCTTTGGTGTGTAAATTGCCGGACAATCGCCTTTTATAAATAAAATTTTCTGTGCATCCAAGGATAGCTGTGGCTGTATTCTGCTTACTTTCATAATATGAGGATCTATTACAACTGATTGCTCCATATTCAAATCCAAATTGTAATAATTTATTTGATTGCTGCCAAGTACCACTAGATTTTTCTGATCAAATTGAAACGCTGTTTTAGAATCGGTTTGTATACGTTTTATCAACTGACCAGTCTTTAAATTCCATTTTCCGATATAACATTTCTCATATACGGATGCTTCATCAGAATATTGAATATAGATTGCATCTTGAATAATCTTGGTCTGCAAAACCAAATTTGATCTAGTGACCGAAAAATTATGCAGCATAATTTGTTTATACGCAACGGCAAGGGTTTCCCATTTATCCATATTAACCTCAATTGCATCGTCTAATAATATATGGCCATCATTATCTGGGTGCTGCAACAATACATTTAGATTGCAAAAATCAGCAGACATATTACTCTTGGCATCTTCATTTTTTACAGCATAATACGGCTCTCTTGTATCCGCCATATTGGGAAGTGCTTCCGCATTAATCGTCATGCACAAATCTTCCATGTCATCCTCAGAATAATTTTCTAAAAAAGTTTCAGGCACGGTCCTTTTTTGCATGTCGTTCAATACTTGCTCCACTTGACTGGAATTTTGTATTTCCGCCTCTTTGGATTGCGTTTCAGCGCATCCGCTGAAACTCAGTGACAATATTAAGCTGAGAAAAAAAGCCGCTGCTGACTTATGAAAGAACACCATAAAAACCACCCTTTCCGTTTTAAATGATCTATATCTATGTTAAGCCTTAACCTATCTTTATGCAACATAAGTTTACAAATTCGATTCTTTTCTCTTTATAGTAACTAGAAGCAAAAATTACAACAGTTCGGTGCACAGGGCTGAAATGACAATTGCTTTTAAATAAAATTAAAAGTAGATATTAATTATGTACATTGAAAATTATGATCAGCACAACTATGGATCTACATTTTGCCTTGCAACCTGTACTCTGGTGATTGCCAGATATTATGGTTATGACGATTTGACCATGCAGGATATGATTGATGCCGGTGTTGTAAGAGAAAATGATGGTTATGTTTTAAAGACTTCTTATTACTTTACCCGTTCTAGTCGTAAGTCTCTTAACTATAGTAAAATTACAGATGAGATTGATGACGATCACCCTGTTATTATTTATATGGGTAGTCCATATGGCGGTCATTATGTTGTCGCAGATGATTACAGCAGTGCAAGTGCAAGTGGTATCACTGTTATGGATCCACAAGACGGCACCCACAAGCAATTGTCTGAGGCTAAGTTCTCTGGTTATGATATCCTAGGCTATTATACTACTTGTTAAAAAAATTAATATATTCCTCATATTTTATAAAAGCACGTCAGAGTTAACTCTGACGTGCTTTTCAATAAATAAAATTAAGCTTTATAAACATCAAAAAAGGAATTCATTTTCCATTGATTATCTTCTTTTTTTAGAATAAAATCAAAATCCATATCTTTTTTTAGTCCATATTCATAGACTGTAACCGTAATAATGGCTTCGTTCTCCGTCTTTGATTTAACTCTTGGATTTTCTATTTCTCCATAAGGCAGTCCAAATCCTCCCTGCGTTATATCCACATATACTTTGCCATTATATTCAATAAAACGAAGTATGTCTTCGTCAAGAACCGTATATAGAAACAACTCACCAAATTGAGTTGTAAACACTTTTTCTGTTTCGTTTTTAAGTTGTTGGATGCTGTTGAGTTTTTCAACAGGGTAATATACATATAAATAAGGACTTCCGTCCAATTGTATCCCCCAATCTTCAAGTGTGTAATCTGCTATTCCAAGCCACCAATTAATTGCCGGCACCGCATTATTCATAAGCTGATTAAATACACGAATCAGTTCCTCATCAGTAATTATTTCTGATTTTCCCCTCTCTAATATCTTAGATTTAAGTGAGGAAGATTGCAAACTACTATCTGTCTTTTCCGATGACTGCTCCACTTGACTAGAATTCTGCGGTTCAATCTCGTTGGATTGCGTATCCGCGCATCCGCTGAAACTAAGCATTAATATCAAGCTGAGCAAGAAAGCCACTGTTGACTTTTTAAAGTCCAACATGCAAAACCATCCTTTCCATGTTAAATGATCTATCTCTATGTTAAGTCTTAACCGATTCTTATGCAATACAAGTTTACAAATCTGATTCTTTACAAGAATTTGCTTAAACATAGATTTCTTAAAACGTTATCCGGCATGTTC
>JAQVYP010000197.1 GCA_029004655.1 Oscillospiraceae bacterium
CCGTTCACCACAATGATTTCCTTGCCCAAAGCGGACAGGGTGAGGAAATCCGTCATGGTCATTCCCGACAGCTGTGCCTTATTCTGAATGCGGTCATAGTCCGCTGTGCTCATGCGCATGGCAAACATTTTGTCTTTTTTCAAGTAATCACGCTCCTTTCGTCCCGGGGGCTTGGGGGCAGCGCCCCCGACCAGCTGTTTGTATTGGCGGCGGGCGAAAGCCCGTTGTCAATACAAACAATATGCTGGCCTACCCTGAAGGGTAGTGAGCGTACCCCCAACCCCGCAACTATCCACTTGCTTTTTTGCTCCCCTTGGGTTACTATGAAAGCAACCAATTTTTGAAACCGCTTCGGTTTAACGAGCCGTCATTCCATTGCCGTGGAGTGGCGGCTTTTGCTATCCAGCAGTCATAGGCATCATCCCCCCTTTTTTAAAAACGACCAATCGTAATATTTAGTAGTACTTAGTCTTCGGTTATATAGTAACAAAGACTTGCAATTTTGTCAAGACTAATGTATAATAATTTTAACATTAAGTCTTTCGGATGAGGTGGCAAAGGATGCGTTACTCTTACAAGGTTTGGGTCGCAGATGGCAAAGAGCATTTTGAATATGGAAATGAACAGAAAAAGAAAAAAGACCTGCCCTTCGGGACAAGTCTGATGGAACTGCTCTATTGGGATGTTTGGGCATATGGCGTGTTGTTTGACGGTATGGGCAAGGCGCTCATGGAACTATATTCCTCGAAAGAACAGCGGTATGCAGAAGAGGTTATGTCAGCGCTGGACACGATAGCCACCAAACATATTTATTTTGAGTTGCTTCGTCTGGAATGGCGGGACAGGCTGGAACAAGCAAAACGGCAGAATTATGAGAATGTGCTTGACCTGCTGCCCCGCAAGGAGTTGACACGCATTCCTGCCACCGTCAGCACCATGCAGGAGCAGATAAAAACACTCTTTGCCCATGTGCTGGATTTGGACACCAGCCCCAAGGAGTGGGTGCAGAAAAAGATGGTGCGATATTATAACTACCGTGGAGATGATCAGTTAAACACCTTTCAGTTTCAGCCCCAGCCCATGAGCTTTGAAGTCATTGACCGCAAGACCTTTACTGAGGTGCTGTATCCGAAAAATATTTATGACATGATTGACTACTTTGTGCGGGAGTTCGTGAAACAGGAACAGCCTGTGCGCATCTGCAAAAACTGCAAGCGGTATTTTGTCCTCTCTGGGCGTTCCGATGCGGAATACTGCAACCGTCCGATTGACGATAAGGGACGCACTTGCAGAGATGTAGGGTCAATCAAGGCTTGGACGGAAAAGCGCAAGGATGATGATGTTTTCAAGGTCTACCGCCGAGAGTATAAAAAGCGCTTTGGTTGGATTCGGGCTGGGAAGATTGAGCAGGAGAAATTCTACGCTTGGAGCGAAAAGGCGAGGGAAGAAAAAGCCAAGTGCGATGCAGGGGAGATCAGTTTGCAGGAGTTTATGGATTGGCTCACAAAATCATAGTTAATTTATTTTGTCATAAACAGGCAGAAAGGAAGTGGAATATTTGAATGTGATTCTTTCGAAGCTTAAAGAGGTTCTGTATTCGGTTCTGCCGATTACTGTGATAGTATTGATCTTACATTTTACTATCTCTCCAATTGAAACAGCATTACTGATAAGGTTTCTCATTGGTGCGGTACTTATTATTTTTGGCTTAACAGTTTTTCTCATTGGAGTGGACATTGGAATTACTCCAATTGGAAATAATCTGGGTGCAACGATCGCAAAGACCAATAAAATATGGATTGTAGTCATATCCGGAATTATTCTTGGCTTTTTTATATCTGTTGCTGAACCCGACCTTCATATTTTGGCAGAGCAGATTAGTTCAGTCACATCAGGCATGATTTCAAAGTGGAGTATTGTTGGTGTTGTATCTGCTGGTATTGCTATAATGCTTTCAATAGGACTTATAAAAATTGTTTATAATTTTCCACTATATAAATTACTAACAATTCTTTATGGTATTATTTTTGCGCTTGCGATATTTACAACCCCGGAGTTTTTAGCAATATCCTTTGATGCTTCGGGAGCGACAACCGGCGCTTTAACCGTACCGTTTATTTTATCTCTCGCTATAGGCATTTCAAAATTAAAAAAGGATAGTAAATCATCTGAAAAAGATAGTTTTGGACTGGTGTCAATTGCCTCAACAGGCGCAATCATTTCGGTCATGGTTATGAGTATCTTATCAAAGACAGATAATATAACAGGTGAGCTTTCTCAAGAGCTAACATCAAACTCGATACTTTATCCTTTCCTTCATGAAACTCCAGATGTGGCTTTAGAAATAAGCTTGGCCTTACTCCCTATTATACTAATTTTTATAATATTTCAAAAAGCATCTTTCAAATTGTCCAACAGAGCCGTTCGTAAAATCCTGTTTGGCATCTTGTTTACGTTTCTGGGCCTTGTTTTGTTCCTGGTCGGGGTCAATGCCGGCTTTATGGCTGTAGGAAGTACGGTTGGCTACAATATAGCATTATTGGATAACAAGGCTTACGTCATTATTGTAGGGTTTATACTTGGCGTTGTCACCATACTTGCCGAACCGGCCGTATATGTATTAACACATCAGATCGAAGATGTCACAAGCGGTTATGTAAGCAGAAAAGTTGTCATGGTTACGCTTTCTATCGGGGTCGGTATCGCTGTGGCGTTATCCATTGTCAGAATCCTGATTCCGGAGTTACAGTTATGGCAGTATCTGCTTCCGGGATATGTTATTTCTATTGCATTGATGTATTTCACTCCAAAGCTCTTTGTAGGAATTGCTTTTGATTCAGGCGGAGTGGCCTCCGGTCCAATGACAGCTACTTTTATATTGGCATATGCACAAGGGGCTGCCGAAGCTACAACGGGGGCCAGTGTTTTAGTCGACGGGTTTGGAATTATCTCAATGGTTGCAATGACCCCGTTAATCGCCTTGCAATTATTAGGTTTGGTTTATAAAGTTAAGACAAAAAAGGAGGTGTAAATCCCATGAACAACGAGTCTAAGGCAACAGAAATAGAATTGATATGTGTTATCGTTGATTTTGGATTTGGGAGCAAGGTGCTAAAACAAGCAAAACAATACGGGATAAAAGGCGGTACGTTGACTATAGGAAAAGGGACTGTTAGCAATCGAATCTTAAATTTTATTGGACTCTCTGATATAAGAAAAGAAATTTGTTTTATGTTGACTGATACGACAACAGCGTATCAATCTCTTGAAGGGCTCAATAAAGAATTTGATTTCAAAATGCCGAATCATGGCATTGCTTTTACAACTTCTGTTTGTAAAATTTTGGGAACAAAAAGCTTTCCTTGTGAAAGTGTAGATTATGAAAAAGGAGTGGAGAACACGATGTATCACATAATAACAACAATTGTGGAAAAGGGTAAAGCCGAAGATGTTATTGATGCTGCAACCAAAGCAGGTTCAAAAGGAGGAACCATTATGGGGGGTAGGGGTTCCGGTATTCATGAAACCAGCAAGTTGTTTTCCATGGACATCGAACCCGAAAAGGAAATCGTTCTTATCGTATCGG
>JAQVYP010000198.1 GCA_029004655.1 Oscillospiraceae bacterium
TCACAAACAAAATCCTCGCAAATCTTGGTCACTTTTTAATTGGAATTAGTATTAAAACAGCTTAAGCCTTTTTGCTGTAGGAGGAATTATGAAAAATATTAAAGAAAACATAATGAAAATTGTGTTCCTACTTGCCGCCTGTACATCAATTGCTGCAGTTGTACTTATTTGTTTTTTCTTGTTTGCAAATGGTGTCCCCGCAATCGGTAAAATAGGTGTGTTCAATTTTCTGCTAGGTCAGAAATGGAAACCGCTAAACGATATATACGGAATTTTCCCAATGATTCTTGGCAGCATTTATGTGACGGCGGGTGCGATTATTGTTGGTGTGCCTATCGGTATATTGTGTGCAATATTCATGGCAAGATTTTGCCCCAAAGGATTATATAAAATATTAAAGCCGGCGATAGAGCTGCTGGCAGGCATACCTTCAATTGTTTATGGCTTTTTCGGACTTGTTGTTATAGTTCCACTGATGCAAAATTTGGTTGGCGGCAGCGGAAAAGGTATAGTTACCGCTTCGGTTTTGCTCGGAATAATGATATTACCGACTATAATCGGGGTGTCGGAATCGGCTATCAAAGCCGTTTCGGAAAACTATTATGAAGGTGCATTGGCTCTTGGAGCTACGCATGAGCGAAGTGTGTTCTTTGCTACACTTCCGGCTGCAAAATCAGGCGTTCTGGCAGGTGTCATTCTGGGTATTGGCAGAGCAATTGGTGAAACCATGGCGGTTATTATGGTTGCAGGTAATCAGGCAATTCTTCCTAAGGGTATATTAAGCGGTGTAAGAACGCTAACCGCTAATATAGTGTTGGAAATGGGTTATGCAGCAGATTTGCATAGAGAAGCGCTGATTGCAACTGCAGTTGTATTATTTGTTTTTATACTTATAATAAACCTTTCTTTTTCTTTGATTAAAAGGAGGAGTAACTAATGGATTATATAAATAAAATATCTTTGAGGCAAAAGTGGCAGGCCTATAAAAAGCATCCCTTTTCACTTTTGCTTTTAATCCTGGTTATTCTTTCTGCAATTTTAACAGTAGGAGTTCTTGCTATTTTGGTTGGCTATATTCTTATAATGGGAATTCCTCATCTTAACCTTAATCTGTTCGCGTGGGAGTATAACAGCGAGAATGTATCAATGATGCCTGCAATTGTCAACACAATAACCATGACTTTAATGTCGCTGATTGTAGCCGTTCCGCTTGGTGTGTTTTCTGCAATTTATTTGGTGGAATATGCAAAGCGCGGTAATGAGCTAGTTGGAATTGTGCGAATTACAGCCGAAACATTATCCGGAATCCCTTCCATTGTTTATGGCTTGTTTGGATTCCTTATGTTTACGGTAGCTTTAGGCATGGGCTATTCTATTTTGGGCGGAGCGCTCACTTTGGCTATTATGATACTGCCTTTAATTATGCGTACCACTGAAGAAGCCTTAAAATCAGTTCCCGATTCTTTCCGTGAGGGCAGCTTTGGCTTGGGTGCAGGGCGGCTTCGCACTGTGTTTAAAATAGTATTGCCGTCAGCAATGCCGGGAATTTTAGCCGGGATAATACTTGGAATTGGCAGAATTGTCGGAGAAACAGCGGCACTGATTTATACAGCAGGAACAGTTGCGGGTATTCCCGAAAATTTGTTTGGGTCAGGCAGAACTCTGTCGGTGCATATGTACGCGCTGCTGTCAGAGGGACTTTATACCGATCAAGCTTATGCAACAGCAGTAGTTCTGCTCGTTATGGTTGTGCTTATTAATGCAGTTTCGGGAGCTATCGCCAAGAAACTTGCTACGAGGTGAAAATAATGAATAAATTTTCGATTAATAATGTTGAGCTATATTATGATGATTTTAAAGCACTAAAAGGCATTAACTTAGAAGTGCCGGCAAACGAAATTACAGCATTTATAGGACCGTCTGGCTGTGGAAAATCGACTTTATTAAAATCATTAAATCGCATGAATGATTTGATAGAAGGCTGCAAAATTCGGGGTAAGATTCTGCTTGACGGCGAGGATATATACGGGGATATGGATATAAATATGCTACGCAAAAGGGTTGGAATGGTGTTTCAAAAGCCGAATCCGTTTCCAATGAGTATATATGATAACATAGCGTTCGGCCCCAGAACTCACGGTGTTCGCTCCAAAGTAAAATTGGACGATATAGTTGAAAAGTCATTGCGTGATTCGGCTATTTGGGACGAGGCTAAAGACAGATTGAAAAAGAGTGCTCTGGGGTTATCCGGTGGTCAGCAACAACGTCTTTGCATTGCAAGAGCATTAGCGGTTGAACCCGAGGTGCTTTTGATGGATGAGCCCACAAGCGCACTTGACCCGATTTCTACTTCAAAAGTAGAAGACCTTGCAGTAGAATTAAAAAAAGATTATACTATAATTATGGTGACGCATAATATGCAGCAGGCGGCCAGAATTTCTGACAAAACTGCATTTTTCCTGCTTGGTGAGGTCGTTGAATTTGGAAGCACAGAAAATCTATTTTCAATGCCACAGGATAAACGCACAGAAGACTATATTACGGGGAGGTTTGGATAATGAGAAATCGTTTTGATGAACAGCTGGAATTACTTAATATTGAGCTTATTAAAATGGGCGCACTTTGCGAGGACGGAATTTCAGCATCTGCCAAGGCACTTCTTGAAGGAGACGAATTTTTAAGGAACAAGGCAATCGAAACCGAAAGAGAGATTGATCAAAAAGAGAAGGAAATTGAACAGTTATGCGTGAAACTGCTGCTTCAACAGCAACCAGTTGCGAAGGATTTAAGACTCATTACTTCAGCCTTAAAAATGATAGCGGATATGGAAAGAATAGGCGATCAAGCAGCCGATATAGCTGAAATAACGCCGTTTGTCGATAAAAATGTAGTTCAAAGCAAAAGTCATATAAATGACATGGCAAGGGCAACTATAAAAATGGTGACCGACAGCATTGAATCTTTTGTCAAAAAGGATTTAGACCTTGCAAGATCGGTCATGAAATATGATGATATTGTTGACAATTTATTCAACCGTGTTAAAAGTGAAATTATTGAATTAATAAGTGCTGACCCCAAAAACGGAGAATTTGGTGTGGATCTGATGATGATTGCAAAATATTTTGAGCGCATTGGCGACCATGCTGTTAATATTGCGGAGTGGGTTGAATATTCACTAACAGGAAAACACGTGGGAGAAGAGTAATGGTTTACTTTGTAGAAGATGATAACAGCATACGGGAACTTGTGATTTATACTTTGAATAACACAGGGTTGGAAGCAGAGGGCTTTTCAAAACCCTCTGAGTTTTGGCACGCATTGGAGCAAAAGATTCCAACGCTTGTATTGCTTGATATTATGCTTCCCGAAGAGGACGGACTTTCGATTTTAAAAAAATTGCGCGCATATATAACAACACAAACGCTCCCTATAATTATGTTGACGGCAAAAGGCAGTGAATATGATAAAATTGTTGGTTTGGATGGGGGAGCTGACGATTATCTCCCCAAACCTTTTGGTATGATGGAACTTGTGTCGCGCATTAAAGCACTGCTTCGTCGCTCAAATTATAACAATAATTCTA
>JAQVYP010000199.1 GCA_029004655.1 Oscillospiraceae bacterium
AAAGGAGTCAATCAACACAATGGATGCCAAAGGCGAAGTGCTGATCACGATTATGGCGAGTCTTGCCCAGCAGGAAAGTCAGAGCCTTTCGCAAAACGTAAAGCTCGGTCTGCAGTACCGCTACCAGCAGGGAAAAGTTCAGGTCAACTACAATCGTTTCCTCGGATACACGAAGGACAAAGATGGACACCTGGTTATTGATCCGGAACAGGCTGAGATTGTGAAGCGCATTTACAGGGAGTACCTCGAAGGCTACAGCATGGACAAGATCGCCGCCGGTCTGGAAGCTGACGGCATTCTCACCGGTGCCGGGAAAGAAAAATGGCACACGAGCACGATCAACAAGATTCTTCGAAATGAAAAGTACATCGGAGACGCCCTGCTGCAAAAGACCTATACCACCGACTTCCTTACCAAGAAACGGATCAAGAACAATGGCACGGTGCCTCAATACTATGTGGAGGATGACCATGAGGCCATTATACCGAAAGATCTCTTTATGCAGGTACAGGCTGAACTTGTCCGTCGCCGGGCAGTTCACGTCAGTCCATCCGGAAAGAAACGCAGCTTCTCCTGCAATCATTGCTTTGCGCAGATGATCTTCTGCGGCGAGTGCGGTGAGCTGTACCGCCGCGTCCATTGGAACAATCACGGCTGCAAATCCGTGGTATGGCGCTGCATCAGCCGCCTGGAACCAACCTCCGCCGACATGAACTGCACCAACCGGACGGTAAACGAAACCATCCTGCAGGATGTCACCGTCAAGGCACTCAACCAGATTCTCACTGATAAAAGCACCTTCCTGAAAACCTTGCAGAAAAACATCGCCAGAGCCGTTGTCAGCGCTGATACCCTTTCGCCTGATGGCATCCAGAACAGGCTGGCGGAACTGCAAAGGGAGCTCATCAAAAAAGCCAACAGCAAGCAAGACTACGACGCCATCGCCGACGAGATCTTCCGGCTCCGGGAACAGAAAGAGAAATCCGAGGTGGACAGCCACTGCCGAAAAGAAGCCATGAACCGAATCAAAGAGCTGCAGGACTTTATCGGCCAGCAGAAAACAGAAGTTACAAATTTCGACGAGGAGTTGGTCAGACGCCTCATCGAAAAAATCACCATCTTCACCGACCACTTCACGGTCAAATTCAAATCCGGCGTAAGCGTGGATATTGAAGGATAATGCCTATAGACAAACAAGGCTCCTCTCCACTGGAATAATATCCGGTGATGGGGAGCCTTACTTTTTAGTCATCGTTAGGTAGATACCAGCCATGCTCACGGTGGATGCTTGGCGCATGAGGTATTTCATTACCCCATGCTCTTTTACTCAATTCCTTGTCAAATCTTCCGAGCAGGTTTTGTAAACAACAAGCCGCTTTAAAATCATCTCCAGATGCACAATATTCCAGCCTTACTTTTTCTCTTGCTTCATTAAGTTCTGCGTTAGTCGCTTTTTTAAACCATTTGCTACTGTAGAGATTTGCTTTTTCGACTTCATCCTTCAAATTGTCTAACAGTTCCATCATTGTATCTTTGTTTTGCATACTCAGCACAATGGCAATAAGTGTAGAGATACTTATTCCAATAAGAATGAGCTGCTTCTTATGCGCTTCTATCCAGTTCATGATACTTTTCTTATCCTCAGCAACTTTTGGTATATCTTGTTCTTTATGGTTTTCTTTAGTCACCATATTTTCCTCCTCATTTGTTCTATAAAAGCGCGTGTAAATTTCGCGAACACCTGGAAGGGTCGAAATATGCTACTTGCGGGGATGTTCTTCCGCTAATCTTCGCTCTTCTCCTTGCCATTCTTTCTCTACTTCTTTTAAATGCGCTTGGGCCTGTTCGGAGAACGTACCTCTCATATAGCTCATTTCATCTGACAGACCTTGTCCCCATGTTACATCAATAAGTTTTTCATGGTGATAGGTTGATTCACTGGTACATCTTTCCAAAATACTATGTCCACTTACATTTAAGATTGAATACGGATACTGATATTTTAATACAACTTGATTTCGGTTGAGTTGTTCTTCCGATATGTTTTTATCCCAACATAACAGAAGAATCTGAGCACTGTTAAATCTAAATACATACGAAACTGAAAGGCACTCAAATTTTTCTGGCGGGTTATTTTCTCTGATTGTGATTTTTCCAGTATTGTAATCAATGTTTTCTATTATACTGTTTGATAGAAATATTGGATTATTTCCCCAACGAAGTTTATTATTACCAAATATGAAATCTGGCGCAGGCGACGTATTTACTGCTAATCCAGCCATAATGGTAACATTTCGCAATGGTGAAGTTCTTTGCTCATCCAACAAGTAATTTATAATATCCGAATCGAAAAAAGAATAATCCAGTTTTCTCGCACGCATATCGTTGAATGCATACTTTAGGCACATCTTCTGAATTAGCACGTAATCATAATCAAAGTCAAGCTTGTCGTCTTTTTTATACTTCACAATAAAATATTGCTGAATAAGCTGCTTTGCGTATGAATCAATATACGATATTTTATTGTTATTACAATCCGAGCATACATCTTTTACCATCGGGTCAGATGGATACATTTTTCCCCTATCTCCGTCTATGGTCATAAAACACTCCGGAAATAATCCCAATATTCCACTCGAAATAATATGTTCTTTTGTTCCCTTTGCTTCTTTTCCACAGTAAGCACACTTCATGAAAAACACCTCTTATATTTGCAACATCTATCCTACCCACTCAACCCCTTGACATCTATTTCACTAACTCAACCTCTGACATCTAATCAGGCAACTTAACCTTACACATTTTTAATAGCAAGTCTCCTTGGATAAGTTCTCTCGAAGCAATTACCCACTTGGTATACCAGAGACGATTCGAAGCCGAAATGTGCCTGAAATCAAGGTTTTCGCACACCTTAGTCCTTAACTCTTGACATCAAACAGACCGTCTCGACGTGGGTCGTGGGGAATGGAGAAATAAGATTTTCGATACGCAGCAGCGAAGCGGATTCCGGAATCGTATCCTCGTTTGTATGGAGCGTTGCCCTTTCTGTAAAAGCGACTCTGATATGGCTCCGTACTGCGATCTGGTCACAATCGCCTCGATAGCGGCGAATACCGCCATCAACCACAGTGATCCGCTCAAATACCTGATTCAGTTCATTTGTGTAAGTGGCCAGAGCCGGTATGGGAAATCTGTCAAAGCTCTCTTTACAGATGGCATACAGCCACTGATTATATGTCACAGGGTTTCCTAAAGCAGTATCTTCCGACCGGTTTTCTACCTCATGGAAGTTGATGTCCACAACATGGGTCACAGGCTTGTTCATAAGGCTGTCTGTCGCGTGAAGTATTTCTTCCGCTGTATCTCTCTGCTTATCCACAACAGCATCATAGCTAACTTTAAGCTGATAATAATCCACGGGTGGCATCTTTAGATGCTTTCGGCGATCAAACCGCTCCAATTGCACAGGGACTACTTTCGGTCCCGCCGTAAACTCCCGAATGGAAATATGCTGCTGTTTCTGTAACTGAGCTTCCAGTTTTTCTGCGTTGAATT
>JAQVYP010000200.1 GCA_029004655.1 Oscillospiraceae bacterium
CTAAAACAGTAAGAATTATTAATGCAAAAACTAAGTCTAATATTCTTTTTATATTTAAATACATCTACGTTTTTCCTCCTTTTGTAAAAATGATAAAATTCTTAATACACTTTTCAAACGCCAATAAATAATTTCATACTGATTTTCATAACTAGGTAATCTTATACTTGGTAACTTCAATTCTAATGATAATATTGTTATTGCATGTTTAAATACTTTAAACTTAATAGTAATATATTCATTGGGCATATCAGCTTGTTAATCATACTTTTCTTTTACACAACACAAACTGTTTTCAGTAGCTTATCTCGTTGGTATTTAGTGTTGCACACGCATACCCTGATGAAAATAAGATAATTACATAACATAATAGTCCATCTGTGAAAAACTTATTATTGCAAATTTCAGAACTGTATGTACTCGCAATTTATGTAAAAACTCATCTACATCTAGGCATCAAAAAAGCCTTATTTTAGCAGATTTTAGGCGCTTTTTGCCCAATAATACCTTGTATATAACTTGTCACCATGAAACGATATGGCGTTATATTGACCAAATGTTCCAGTTTGACGACCTTTATATGTAGCACCAAAGCTTTCTGCAGCATCTTCAATTAATACTACCTTATACTTATCACAAATCGCCCTAATTTCATCTAGTTTAGCAGGCGTTCCATAGAGATTAACAGCAATAACAGCTTTTACATTTGGGTACTTCTCAAATGCTTTTTCTAAGCAACGCGGGTCCATATTCCATGTTTCACGTTCGCTGTCTATAAATACTTGAACGCCTTTTTCATATGATACAGGATTAACCGTTGCAGAAAATGTCAAATCTGAGCAAAAGACTATATCTCCTTGTTTGACACCGGCAAGTTTTATAGCTAAATGCAGCGCAGCAGTACCTGCCGAGAGCGCTGTAGCGTATTTTACGCCAACATATTTAGCTGCTTCCTTTTCAAAATTATCAACATTAGGGCCCAACGGAGCGACCCAATTAGTATCAAAAGCCTCTTTTACGTATTTTTCTTCTTCACCATGTATTGTGGGAGAAGACAAATATATGCGCTTTGTTACCATTAACTTTGCCTCCTATTAAACTTTAGTGCTTCTCTATAAAAACCAAAAAACTTCGTATATTTATAAAAAATACAATAATATTGTAACTTTTTAAGTATGTCATAAATGAACATTTTTGTCAATTAATTTCCAGAAAATATACAGAAATGCTTTTGTGTGTATAACTTGACATAGTTTTTATATGCTTTATGAATCATTTTCTGCAACCCATTAAAATCAAAGCACTATATTAAATTACTTTCGCCAAGTCGTGAGGTTCACAATTTTGGCATAGCTTTGAATTATTTTAACAACCTTAACACTTACATTTGTGTCTGCGTAGTCTTCTGCCATGACAACTTCTTCCTTGTTTTCAAACATGGACACAGCCAATTCAAGTGCCTGCTCGACATCATTTCCTGTGATTCCGCCAACAACAACTGTTCCCTTGTCCAAAACTTCAGGACGCTCGGTTGAGGTTCTGACCAGCACTGCCGGAAAATCCAACATTGCACTTTCCTCTGATAATGTTCCGCTGTCGGACAACACGCAGTATGCATTTTTTTGAAGTTTATTGTAATCCATAAATCCAAAAGGCTTTAGGCTTTGCACAAGCGGATGGAATTTGAATCCGCGCTTTTCAATAATATTTTTACTTCTAGGATGAGTTGAATAAATTACAGGCATCCCGAATTTTTCGGCAATATTATTAATTGCGGTCATCAAAGAAATGAAGTTGTCTTCATTATCTATATTTTCCTCACGGTGTGCCGATAGTAAAATGTATTTTTGACGTTCCAAGTTCAGCTTTGACATCACATCACTCGCTTCTATTTTATCCAGATGATCACGCAGAACCTCACTCATAGGAGAACCTGTTACAAACATTGTTTTACCATCAATACCTTCATTCAACAGATAGCGTCTGCTATGCTCGGTATATGGCATATTGACATCCGAAATATGGTCAACAATTGTACGGTTGACCATTTCCGGCACATTCCAGTCCCAGCAGCGGTTTCCGGCCTCCATATGGAAAATCGGAACTTTAAGGCGTTTTGCAGAAATTGCCGACAATGCAGAATTTGTATCTCCCAATATTAGCAATGCATCAGGCTTTTCTTTAACCATAATATCATAGGATTTAGCTATAATGTTGCCCATGGTTTCGCCCAAATCCTTGCCCACACTATCCAAATAATAGTTAGGGGCTCGAAGACCTAAATCATCAAAGAAAATTTGATTTAGGGTATAATCCCAGTTTTGCCCTGTATGAACAAGAATATGATTAAAGTATTTATCCGCACATTTTATAACGGCACTTAAACGAATTATTTCAGGACGTGTACCGAGTATAGTCATTACTTTTAGCTTTTCCATTTTAAACCTCCAAAAAAAATGTGTCCGGTCTTTCGGGGTTAAAACACTCATTGCACCACATGAATGTTACCATGTCTGTGCATCCCAAATTTTCAATGTTGTGCGTGTATCCGGTAGGAATATCCACAACTTCAATTTTTTCTCCCGACACAAAATACTCAATCACTTTGTCACTATCAAGTTTTCGGAAACGAATAACCCCTGTTCCGCTGACGACAACAAACTTTTCGTTCTTTGTGTTATGCCAATGATTGCCTTTAGTGATTCCCGGCTTTGAAATATTAACTGAAAATTGACCCCTGTCAGTCGTTCTGATAATCTCTGTAAAACTACCGCGATTATCGACATTCATCTTTAACGGATAGCTGAATTTATCTTTTGGCAAATATGAAAGATAGGTGGCATACAGTTTCTTTGTAAAAGCCTCACCCATATTGGGAATGCTGAGTTCATCACGACTGGCTTTAAATGAATATATTAAGTCAACAATCTCACCGAGTGTTATTTTATATTCAACCGGTACTTTGCAAAACCTATTTTCACGGTTGGACAAACCACTAAGAGCATTAATCAGCTCTGCAACTACATCATCAATATGAACAAGCGTCATTAAAACACTGCTGTCATTTACAGTTATAGGCAGATCATTTGCAATATTGTAGCAAAAGGTCGCCACCGCACTGTTATAATTCGGTCTGCACCATTTTCCAAACACATTTGGAAAGCGATAAACAAGCACGTTTGCACCGCTTTCTTCGCCATATTTAAACAATAAATCCTCTCCGGCTTTTTTAGACTCGCCATAGGGATTTTGAAGCTCCGCTTGAGTTGAAGAAGATGTCATTATAGGACAAGTGTTATGGTGCTTTTTAAGTGTATCCAACAGAGTTGAGGTAAAGCCAAAATTGCCTTCCATAAACTCTGTTTGCTCCTTGGGGCGATTTACACCTGCAAGGTGAAATATAAAATCACAGTCGTAACAATATGTATCCAAAACATCCGGATTGGTTTCAATATCATATTCATATAATATTAAGTCGCTTGTAACACCACTGTTTTTTGACTTTCCGTCTTTGATATTATTAAGCTCTGCAATTAGATTTTT
>JAQVYP010000201.1 GCA_029004655.1 Oscillospiraceae bacterium
CTTATCAATCCTATCGCTATTGAAGCAGGACTCCGTTTCGCTATTCGTGAAGGTGGTCGTACTGTTGGCTCAGGTGTTGTAACCGCAGTCAGCGCATAATTTATTTTTTAAAATTTTAGGCTCTGTCAAAGACAGAGCCTATTTTGTTGACATTTTTTTGTTAAAGTTATAAAATTAATACTAATACTAATTCCAATTAAAAAGTGACCAAGATTTGCGAGTGTTTTTTGTGACGGGAGAGTCCGGTGAATAAGGCGGGTTGACATACGGCAAGAAGGAGTACGAAGCACAGTGCAAATATAAATCGTAGGGATATTGAGATTTTAGTTTGATATTAGTACAAGTTAAAATAAAAGTGGTGATGAAGTATAATTATATTTAAATTGTTTTGGTGGCTTATGATTTATTCTTTTATAGGATGGATATATGAGTCTACTTTATGTTCAATTTTGGGTAAAAGATTAGTTAACCGTGGATTCCTAAATGGTCCAATTTGTCCGATATATGGATGTGGTGCATTGCTGGTTATTGCATTCTTTTATGGTAGAGTTGATAATGTTTTAGAACTTTTTATATTAACCGCCATATTGACTTGCTCTCTTGAATATGCAACATCATATTTTATGGAGCAGCTGTTTCATAGCAGATGGTGGAATTATTCAAACCGAAAATATAATATTAACGGTCGAGTATGTTTAGACGGAGCAATTATTTTCGGCTTGTTATGTACATGCCTAATTAAAATAATTCACCCGTTTTTTAGTAAAATAGTTAATACATATATTAGCAATTCTTGGTTAACCATTATGTCGTCTGTGATGATGATGTTTTTTGCTATTGATTTCACTTTGACTGTCGTTCATATTATAAGGATGAATGTTAGATTGAAAGTAATTCAAGATGAATATACTAAACTTAAGACTCAATTTGAGGCGCGAAAATCAAAATTACTTGAGCGGCAAGAAGATATTAAAAACGATTTTGAAATGAAAATTAGAGAAAGAATTGAAATCTTTGAAAATAGTGATTTGTATGATAAACATTTGCAAAGATTTCTTATATTTCGTAAGTATCAAGATAAACGTTTGTTAAGTGCATTTCCTAAATTAGCATCAAGAGATTATAAAGAAGCATTGGAAAAATTAAGAGAAAAATTTTTCATTAAGTTTAAATAATGTTTTATAAAGAACCAGTATTAAATTCAAGGTGATTCTTTTGTTTGCAATATTGTTGTAATTTGGTGTATAATATTAGTAATATTTGTTTGTGGAGGTGCATTTAATGCATCATGGATTTATTAAAACTGCGGTTGCAACACCCAATATTAGGGTGGCTGATTGTGATTATAATGCCAATGAAATTATTAAGTGTATAAATGATGCTGTTGTGAAAAAAGCCAAACTGCTCGTTTTACCGGAGCTTTGCATAACCGGCTATACTTGTGGCGATTTGTTTTTTCAAACTCAACTTCTAAATAGTGCACTTGATGCTTTGAATAAAATTAAAGACGCTACGATTGATATTGAAATGATTTTGGCAGTCGGTGTTCCTTTTGTTGTATCGAACAAACTATATAATTGTGCCGCCATAATTTATAACGGTAATATTTTGGGATTGGTGCCAAAAACAAATATTCCTAATTACAGTGAATATTATGAACTTAGATATTTTGCACCGGCACCGAAGGAAAACTCAACAATTTATTTGGATGGTGAGGAAGTACCCTTTGGTACAAAATTGCTTTTCTCTTGTCAATCGTTGAATGAATTTACTATCGCTGTTGAAATTTGCGAGGATGTGTGGGTGCCTAACCCACCATCAATTAGCCACGCAATGAATGGTGCAACTATTATTATCAATTTGTCAGCGGGGGACGAGGTTGTCTCAAAAGATGACTATCGTCGCAATTTAATTGTTGGTCAGTCGGCAAGGCTTGTATGTGGATATGTTTACAGTGGTGCAGGCGAGGGCGAATCAACGACAGATATGGTCTTTAGCGGCCACTCTATGATTGCTGAAAACGGTATTTTGCTTAGCGAGTCCGAGCTGTTTAAAAATAGTATGAGAACATCTGAAATCGATGTTATGAACCTTGCGAGTGAAAGAACAAAATACAATACATTTACGAGTTCGGATTCTGATAATCAGTATTGTACCATTTGGTTTGATATGTCTGCCCGACCGGTGGAGTTAACAAGATTTATTTCTCCAACTCCGTTTGTTCCGGGTAATACACAAGAAGTTGATATTCGTTGTGAAAAAATCATCACTATGCAAACTATGGGTCTCAAAAAACGACTTGCACACATTAATGCTAAAACTGCTGTTGTCGGTATATCAGGTGGACTTGATTCATGTCTTGCCTTGCTCGTAGCCGTTCGAGCAGCTGATTCGTTATCTATACCGAGAAAGCAGATTGTAGCAATTACTATGCCATGCTTCGGCACTACAGATCACACTAAAAATAATGCATGGAAACTATGCGAATGCCTTGGTGTTACGGTTAAGGAAATCCCAATTTTTGACGCTGTAAATCAGCATTTTAAAGATATTGGTCATGATGTTAATGAATTTGATGCAACTTATGAAAATTCGCAAGCAAGAGAACGCACCCAGGTTTTGATGGATACTGCAAATCAAATGGGCGGTATAGTAATTGGAACAGGAGATTTATCTGAACTTGCTCTGGGGTGGGCAACTTACAACGGTGACCATATGTCAATGTATGGCGTTAATTCATCAGTTCCAAAAACACTCGTCCGATATCTTGTTAAACATGAAGCTGATACCGCTATTAATCAAAATTTGAGAAATGTTTTATGCTCGATAATCGATACACCTATAAGTCCGGAGCTTTTGCCCGCGGCTACTGATGACAGTTTTTCGCAAAAGACAGAGGATTTGGTTGGCCCATATGAGCTGCATGATTTTTTCTTATATTATGCAATCCGCTTCGGATTCTCTCCTGATAAGGTATATCGACTTGCTGTTTATTCAATGAACGGAAGGTATGATAAGAAGATTATTTATAAATGGCTTAGAACTTTTTATAAACGATTCTTTTCTCAACAATTTAAACGCTCATGTATGCCGGACGGTCCTAAAATCGGTACAGTAACTTTATCGCCAAGAGCAGATTGGCGTATGCCGTCCGATGCATGTGTATCAATTTGGCTAAGTGAACTTGATAAAATTGAAATTGACTAGATAATTAGTTAAAGTATTTATACACACAAAACCTCCTATTGTTAATCAATGTGGTTTCAGATCACACTTTTTATAATAGGAGGATTTTTGTATTTTCTTAGTTATAAAGGTCGCCGATAAGTTTCTACAATCTTTAGGGAATGGACTTGAACATTTAGTAATTTAACTATAACCAAATTTTTTATATTTTAACACAATTATACTAATTCCAAATAAAAACCAACCAATCTTCGCGGTCTTTTGTTTGCGAGACTGCGTTGTCGTTCTCGGCGGGCGATAGCCCGCCTTCGTCCTCCGCCTTGTCTCACAAACAAAATCCTCGCAAA
>JAQVYP010000202.1 GCA_029004655.1 Oscillospiraceae bacterium
GATCGAGGTCATCCATAACGCATCCCCACACATTGACTGCCATTTGCGCAAAGCGATTTATATCATGCTTATAAACATAGGTCATCCATGCCGGGAAAACAACTGCAAGACCTGCACCATGTGCACAATCATAGACTGCTGAAAGTTCATGCTCAATGCCGTGGCTAGCCCAATCCTGTTCTCTTCCCACTCCGCAAAGATTGTTATGGGCTACCATTCCTGCCCACATGATATTTGCTCTTGCTTCATAATCATGTGGATTGGCTATAACCTTAGGAACTAGCTTTATCATTGTCAGAAGTACGGCTTCGCACAATCTGTCAGTTATTTCAACATCTTTTGTATTGGTAAAGTATCTCTCGAACACATGTGCAATTATATCTGTTGCTCCGCAAGCCGTCTGATATGCGGGAAGTGTCATAGTAAGTTCCGGGTTTAATATGGAAAACACAGGTCTGATTGCCTCACCGCCTGCTCCCCTCTTGAACATACCTTCTTCATTCGTAATTACCGAATTAGCTGAGCCTTCACTTCCTGCTGCAGCTATTGTAAGAATAGTTCCTACCGGAAGAGCTTTAGTAATTGTAAGCCCCTTGTAAAAGTCCCAAAAATCTCCATCATATACGGTTCCTGCAGCAATCGCTTTTGAGGAATCTATTGTACTTCCTCCTCCAACCGCCAAAATAAAATCCACTTTTTCATTCCGACACAACTCAATTCCTTTATAAACCAGACCGCTTCGGGGATTCGGCTGTACTCCGCCCAGCTCAACAAAGCTGATATTTTCTTTTGAAAGTGACTCTTTTACTCTATCCAAAAGGCCTGATCTCACTACTGATCCACCGCCATAATGTATCAGTACCTTTGATCCACCAAATCTTTTTATGTATTTTCCTGCTTCAATTTCTTTATTTTTGCCAAATACAAAATATGTTGGACTGTAAAATGTAAAATCATTCATTATTGGTACTTCCTTTTTTAATATAATATTCTGTCCTATCGCGAACGAAATCAGCCACATTAAAATTCCAATAGTTACCCATAACTCTTGTTGAGAAAAGATTTTTCAACAATTGATATTAGCTTTTTTGGCTTGACTGCATAAACTTCGGACATTCAAAGTGTATTCCTTTCCGTCCTTTAAAAAATGAGTGCCGCATTGTCTGAATTCGAAACGAACACCCTTATTTACACATTGCTCTCTGATAGAAAGAACCCACTTATAATCAAGTGTTCTTGCATATTTATCCGATTCGCCGCCAACTAAAACCAGTTCAACATTGTCCAAATATTTTTCAATGTTAACTTCTTCAATCAGAGGCTGGCAAATGATGTTTCGATGCTTAATGGGTAACGTTGAAAATAGCAAAAGCCTTTCCCTTTCTTTTTATTATTATTGAGCCAACAAAGAGCAGTCCGACATTATTACTTCTTGACCGTAAGTAGCAATCGTTTCCCCAAAACAACAAATAGGAATGTATGTTTATTTTCTAATAAACCCACCACGAATAATCTTAGCATCATTCACAATAATAACCGCGTTTTCTAGATAAGATTGAATTATCTCTTCCGCTTGTGAAATACGTTTACGTTTAGTATGAAGAAACATGATATCGCGTTCGCCATCTTTACCCTTACCTTTAGTGACAGTAACCGCAAAATTATTTTCTCTAAGTTTTACCGCGAGTTCCTGGCTACTGCAACAATCGGTTACTATTACTTGAATAGAACACAGCCCAAATGCCAATTTATCTTCCAACCATGAGCCTACATAATTACCAATACCAACAGCAATTGCAAAAATAAATACCCTAACTATATCTTCTTTAAAACCGCTTAATACAGTGCCTGTTATGAACAACCATATAAGAACTTCAAACATTGAAATAATTGAACCTATTATTTTTTCTCCACGGCTTATTAATACAATTCTTATCGTAGAAATTGTAACCTCTAAAATTTTCCCAAAAAATATAAATAAATAAATCCAAATACTGCTTTCCTGCAAAAAATCCATTTATACGTTCCTCTCAAACCTCAAAAAGCCCTTGTTTACTGGACTTTTGAAACACTCACGCTTTTTTTACCCTTTACATCAATACCACCCGTCTAAGCGTGGAAAAATAGCATCAGATTGATGTCTTGATTGTATTTTAATATTTTTCCGTTCTCAGGAATACGTCGATAACGATTTTTATAGGTATTTCCGTTAGCGGACACATATCAATAGAATTATTATACTTGCATCCACTCTAGAAAACAAGTCAACAATATGGTTAAAATCTCTCCATACCCACCACATAGGTACTCAGTGATACTAATTCCAATTAAAAAGTGACCAAGATTTGCGAGGATTTTGTTTGTGAGACAAGGCGGAGGACGAAGACGGGCTATCGCCCGCCGAGAACGACAACGCAGTCTCGCAAACAAAAGGCCGCGAAGATTGGTTGATTTTTATTTGGAATTAGTATGAAACGCTTCCGCTGAGAATTACAATGTAGGGTGCCTTGCTTATTTTTCAGAATAATGCATTTATACTCTGCTCAATTTCTCAACAGCGTCTTCTTCGGAAGATACAAAGAAGATATCTCTTCCCTTATTGCTTTCATAGATAAAATCCTTAAGCGGCTTACTTGTATAACCAGAAAAGTCTCCAAAAATTGCAAACTTAAACTGGTAAGTTATAAATATTTGCAGAATTCCACCAGCAATCCTTGTACTCAAAACAAAGAAGTCCGGGGCTACCGCTTCTTTGTTTAATACAATAGAATGGCTTCCTGTTTCATAATTTATACTAATTCCAAATAAAAATCAACCAATCTTCGCGGCCTTTTGTTTGCGAGACTGCGTTGTCGTTCTCGGCGGGCGATAGCCCGCCTTCGTCCTCCGCCTTGTCTCACAAACAAAATCCTCGCAAATCTTGGTCACTTTTTAATTGGAATTAGTATTACAGACATCATGAAATCCAGTGCGGACTGCACATCTGAAATGCAGACCACATCACTGTTTACAATAGCTATTTCATTACCGTTGATGGTAATCTTCTTTATATTCATGATAGTTTTCCCCCTGTAAAATTCCTATTTATCGCTCTAAAAATAGCTCATTTTATAAAAACATTCAACCTGACCACTCACCAAATGATGAGATCTATTTTACCTGCATTTCTTTTTGCTCCACACACACTTTGTTCCGTCCCGCACGCTTAGCAGCATAGACGGCATTATCCGCACGATCTATTATATTATCATAATTTCGGACTTGTTCTTTGCCACAGTAGGCAACGCCAATGCTGACGGTTAATGCCTTCTCTGCCATTTTCTGTCCCTCTGGCAGTCCCAATTCGAATGCATCTATAAATCCACTTTTTATCAATTCCTCGTCTTTTTCTGTAATTGCCATCTTAGTCCTCCTCATTCCATGGAATAGAATAATATTCATCCGCTATAAAGTCTTCCATTCCCCAGCCAAATCCTGAAAATTCATATAAGATATGTTCT
>JAQVYP010000203.1 GCA_029004655.1 Oscillospiraceae bacterium
CAGATTTGCAGCTGTCCCGATAGTATACAAAGTCCCGACTCGCTTATAAAGCGATATGCGGTTTCCGCATGGCGCTGATTCAAATATATCGCGCGGGCTTCGATTGCCCGAACTCGTATTAATAATCTTTTTCTTTACTCTTCTTATCTATCTGGCTCTGTACGTCTTTGTTGATTTTATTGAAAATAAAAACGCCAGGGAGATCACCATAATTTGAGAAGTTATCTTCTACGAAATCACGGTTATACACCAATACATCATAATCACTTGGAGTACGACCATCTGCCCATTCAACACTGTCATTATCACCATTATTTTCACTGATAGCATAAGCGATTGAGGATTTTCCTGCACCGTTGTTTCCATAGAAGAAATTAATGAACGAAAGCTTCTCAATCGGCTCATCATGGAAGGTTGCTCTATTGACTTTTATTTTTGTAATTAACGAGGGATACTTTTTGCTCATGTGATGTCCTCCTATAATTATTCCTTTATTTTTCCCTTCCGAACCCATTCATCGACTTCGGATATTTTGAATTTATATCTTTTCCCTGCTCTGTAATACGGAAGCTTGCCTTCTTTAATCCATGTCCTTACCGTATCTTGGCTGACACTTAGATGATCTGCTATATCTTCTAAGTTCACCCACTTTTCAACATTCATTTCATCATATTCTCGGCTCATGTATTACCTCCATACTTCGTAGTATTACATTTCATGAGTTGAACCTATAACAGCTTTATATTGCAACCGTTTTTATTCAGTGCTTCCACAACATTGATCTTTTTTATTGACCAGCGTGTTTCATCCAGCTCGTTTTTAAATTCAGTACCTTGAATTGCAAACTCCAAAGCGTGCTCATTCAGAATTTGTTGTTTGAGCTTTCTATACTTATAAAAGTAGATCCAGATGCCTTCTTCTTTCACTCGGACATCTCGAACTATTCCGAAAAAAGCATTGTGTCGTTCATCTGTCCGAGCAAATAAATGATTTGTACTCGTAAATATCGCGGGAAAGGTTTTTATTGTTCGAATACATTCTTCCGTAAGATATGCCAACGGCCATAGTTCCTTCGATGTGCATTTATCTGCCGTAATAGCACGGTCTTTAGGAACTATAAAATATTTTCCCTTAAACATCTCATCAGCTATTACAAAAAGGTTATAGCAGCTGAGATCCAATTCAATCTGCTCCGGCGTATTGTCATCGTCATCGTCTGCACTGGGAGGGAGATAAACAGCGACCATCTTATGATCTTCATAATGCTCTACAAATCCGAATTGTTTACCCCCACCACCAGACTGCTCCATGTGAACATCAATCTGCTGCGGTTGTTTATTAGTAGGAAGCTGAGGAGATATCTTTTGAATTTCATCGTTTGTCACTATTGTTTATCCTCCTCATCTTTCTCATAATAATTTTCTACATATCCGATTTGCTTACCGTTCCCACCAGACTGTTCAAAATTAAAATTAAAAACTTTCGGCTGGTTAATTGTTTGTTCGAGGTTCTTCTGTTCATTCTGTTCATCGGATTCCGGTATCGCCTCGATGACTTCCGACTCTGGATCGTCTGCCTCATCAGCTGTTTTATCATCTTCAAATGTTGAAGAATCGCAATAGGTAATATTTACGTTCCGTGAGCTGGTTTCACCAATTTCAGCTACATAAGGCCGCCCATTATTCCCCTCAGTGGGAGGACACCATTCAGCATAGGTTTCTTTACCTATGCTGTTTTTATTTATGCAGACAATGCAGTAATGCCAAATACCGAGAAGAAAAGATTCAAGGCACACCGAAGGAGATGATAAAAGCTCAGCCTTGGTTATGGTCGTTCCATCCTTATTTGCGTAGAACCTTGTATCGTCAGTTATTCCCTCGTCGGCATCTAAAAGTTCAAGAATAGCTTTTACAAGATATTCATCCTTTTTCGTACTGGTGCGCAGGTCCAAATACTTATTAGTAAATGTCATCATCTGCTCAAGACAACTCGAATATTCGCTTTTAATCCTGCTATCGAATGATGCTCTGACCGAAGCATCAACGAAACGATACTGCTTCCAGCCCCATCCCTTACAAGATTTGAAATCAAATGTTCCATCACGCCATGATTTTTCTTCGGAGCTCATAGGCTCTGGCAGATCCGGCGTGACTATTCTTGCAAGAGCAAAAAGTGTCTCCGGCTCAGTGATGCCGCTTTTCTTTCCCATATACATCTCGTCATGTGACGGCATGGCTTTGCGAGCATCAGAAATCAGTATGAAGAATGTCCCGCCACACAGCCTCCATTTATCTCTATTTGACATTGATTGTCCCTCTTTATCAAAAACTCCGACAAAAGCGACAAACCCGACAACGTGATAAGCGACAAACCCTACTCCTCACTGGCTCTTGTGGAAAGCACAGGAGCCTTTTTAGTCAACATTAATGCTTCTGTCAGCGGGAAAAAGCGGATTATTAATCCACAACAAAACCTACTAAAACATTATATCACCGGCTAATTCTTCTTTCAACGCGATGATATGAACGCAGCGTGAACTGACTATGAAGTTCCCTCCTGTGACTGACCACAAAACGCCAATCAAAGGAGGAAATTTTTATGTCAAAAAAAGCAAACAAAAATCGTATCTTCGACAAAGAATCCGGCACCTGGTATGAGGTTCCAGCGGAACAGTACCGTGAGTTCGATCGCTGGCGCACAGCACTCAGGAAACGCATGCAGTACCACGGAGAATGCTTCTGCCCGCGCAGCAAATGGTGGCTCTGCGATGGCATGTGTGATGACTGCGAATTTCACAATCGGAACGCTGTTTCCCTTGACGACCCGCTGCCGGACGGCGAAGGAACACTGGGCGATTATGTGCCGGATGACAAGCCGACACCTGAAGAGATTACGGCCGACCGCGACCTTCTGAAGCGTCTCATCAAACGTCTTCACGAAATCGACCCGGAGGCCGACCGCATCATTGCAATCTGGCAGGAGCATCCGGAAGGCATCTCCGACCGTAAAGTCGCCGAACTTCTCGGGCGCAAACAGAGAACGTTCGCCGATGAGATGAAGAAATTCCGCGACGAGTTCCGTGGCTATCGTAACTTCTAATTCATTATCTGTCTGCCACTGTCCCAATTTCAGGACAGTGGCAGATTTTTTTATTTTTCTTCCGCTCAAATTGCCTGCCCGTCTCCAGTGGAAGGTGAAGGGCAAAGAAACCAGCCCGGAAAGAGAGGTGAAAAACATGTATCGCAACTACGCAGACAGCGGAGGCGCATCGGTGAACACGGCAAATGAGGAGATCAGACTCCTGAATGCCATCAGCCGCGTATCCGCAAGACTGGCAAGAAACCTGACGATTCTTGCCGCCGACAGACAACCCGAGGAAGGAGGAAAAACCTATGTCAAAAATGGCCGAAATGGATCAGACCATCCAAGAACTCAGAGATGCGGCCGCTGGTATTAACAACGCTGCCGACTGG
>JAQVYP010000204.1 GCA_029004655.1 Oscillospiraceae bacterium
TATCCATGTCTGCAGGATTATCAACAATGGGCTATATCCCCTTTTGCAGTACATTTGCGATTTTTGGAGCCGGTCGTTCTTATGAGCAGGTGCGAAACAGTGTTGCCTATCCTAATTTTAATGTGAAATTATGTATGACACATGCTGGAATTACCCTTGGCGAAGATGGTGGAAGTCATCAAGCAATTGAAGACATTGCACTGATGCGTGTAATTCCGGGCATGACCGTGATTGTGCCATGCGATGCAAACGAGACAAATCGTGCCGTTAACGCTCTGGCAGAAATGAATGGACCGGCTTATCTGCGCCTTGCCCGCCTTGCAACACCGGTCTTTGAACAGGACATGCCTTTTAAAATCGGAAAAGCGAATGTTCTCAGAGAAGGCACAGATGTTGCTCTGTTTGCCTGCGGAATCATGGTTAATACCGCACTGGAATGTGCAGATAAGCTATCAGTTGATGGGATTTCTGCTGCAGTAATCAATATTCACACCATTAAGCCGATTGATGCAGAATGTATTTTGCGTTATGCTTCACAGTGCAAAAAGATAGTGACCATCGAGGAACACAGCGTAATCGGTGGCCTAGGCGATGCAGTAGCGGATGTAATAATTGGCAAAGGTGATTTTGCATTCAAGAAAATAGGTGTACAGGATTGTTTCGGGCAATCCGGAAAACCGGACGCTTTGCTTAAAGAATATGGTCTTGATACAGATTCAGTTTTAGCTAGCATTCACACTGTTTTATAAAGATTAAGAGAGGATTTGAATCTAAGATGAAAATAGCACTTATTAATGAAAATAGTCAATCTCCAAAAAGCGAGCTGATTTATAGTGTACTGAAAAAAGTAGTTGAGCCAATGGGTCACACTGTTTACAATTACGGTATGCATTCAGCAGAGGACGAGACATGGCTGACATATGTACAAAATGGAATTATGGCAGCTGTGCTGCTAAACAGCGGCGCAGCAGATTATGTTGTAACCGGTTGCGGTACAGGTGAAGGCGCCATGCTTGCTCTCAACAGCTTTCCAGGCATCATCTGTGGCCTAGTTATTGACCCAAGCGACGCATTTATGTTTGCCCAAATTAATGATGGCAACGCAATTTCAATGCCATTCGCAAAAGGCTTCGGCTGGGGTGCTGAGTGCAATCTTGAATATGTCTTTGAAAAACTGTTTGGCTGTGAAAGTGGTGGCGGTTATCCAAAGGAGAAACAGGCAGTTGAGCGTAGTAACAAGAAGATTTTGGATGCAGTACGTGCCAATAACTTCCACGATCTCATCACCTGTTTAAAGGGTCTAGACCATGAGCTACTCAAAGGTACTCTTAGTAGCAAGCATTTTAAAGAATTATTCTATGCAAATAGCAAGGATCAAGCTCTAACTGACTATGTAAAATCTATTGTAGGCGAATAAACGGTTTATTAATTACCGGAATAGAATCAATTTAATTTGACTGGATAATACAAAAAGCCTTGAAAGTTAACACTTTCAAGGCTTTTCCATATTGATTTGTAATAATAAAGGAAATTTAGTGGATGATATCAACGATAAAGGCGATCAATATTTTAGCAAGGAATTTTAAAGTTTAGCCTCTGTTTCTGTTTTTGCCGGTTCTTGCAGCTCAACCTTTGACTCAGCAGCCTGCTGCGTATCATCTGTGTTTTTCAGGTTTACGCCAAGTTTATCAATAGTGTCAATTATTAATACTAAATACTATTTTTCTTCTCCAGCAAATAATCATCAAACGAAATCGGTTTGTCGTAGAAGCTACCACTTGTGATATCTATTACTCTATTTGCAATTGTTTGCACAAACTGATGATCGTGCGAGGTAAACAACATCGTTTCGGTATATTTAATAAGTCCGTCGTTTAGCGCGGCAATTGATTCAAGGTCAAGATGGTTTGTTGGCTCATCTAAAACAAGAACGTTGGCACCTGACAACATCATTTTGCATAGCATACATCTAACTCTTTCACCACCTGAAAGGACGTTTGCTTGTTTTGTTGCGTCTTCACCTGAGAACAACATTCTGCCAAGCCAGCCTCTAACATCGGCTTCATAAAATAGATCAGAATACTTTCTTATCCAATCAGTCAGCGAAAGTTCACAATCATCAAAAAATTCGGAATTATCACTTGGCAAATAGCTTTGGGATGTTGTAACGCCCCATTTAAAGCTGCCTTCATCAGGCTCAAGCTCGCCCATCAAAATCTTAAAAAGAGTGGTTTTGGCAATAGCATCTTTTCCGACAAAAACAACCTTATCATGCGGACGGATTATAAAGCTGATATTATCCAAAACCTTGCGGTCACCAATAGTTTTGGAAATTCCATTAACCGCCAAAACTTCGTTGCCAACCTCTCGATTCGGTTTGAAAGCAACATAAGGAAACTTTCTTGACGAAACAGGCATATCCTCGACAGAAATATTATCCAATAGTTTTTTTCTGCTTGTTGCTTGCTTGGATTTAGATGCATTTGCGCTAAATCTAGCAATAAAATCTTGAAGTTCTTTAATTTTAATTTCTGCTTTTTTGTTTTGGTCAGCCAATTGACGCTGTCTAATTTGAGTATACTCATACCAGAAGTCGTAGTTTCCCACAACCATTGTAATTGTTCCGAAATCTACATCTACAATATGTGTGCAAATTTGATTTAAGAAATGCCTGTCATGAGATACAACAATGACTATGCTTTCCATTTTAACAAGGAAATCTTCGAGCCACGATATTGTGTCGGTATCAAGATGGTTAGTCGGCTCATCCATCAGCAAAATATCCGGATTACCGAAAAGTGCTTGTGCGAGCAGAACCTTGACTTTTTGATCGCCGGTCAGTTCTTTCATATACAGTTCGTGAAAATCGTTTGTAATTCCAAGTCCGTTCAAAAGAATTTGAGCATTACTTTCGGCACTCCAACCGTCCATTTTCATGAATTCGTCCTCAAGCTCGCAAAGCTTAAGGCCCTCTTCCTCGGTCATGTCTTCTTTACTGTATAAAACCTCTTTTTCGTCAATTATACGACATAGATCCTGATTACCCATTAAAACTGTTGTTAACACAGAATATTCATCGAATTCAAAGTGATCCTGCTTTAATATGGACAATCTTTCGGACGGGGTCTTAATTACTTCACCCGTTGACGGCTCAATTTCACCGGAAAGAATTTTTAAAAATGTTGATTTACCGGCACCGTTTGCACCGATTATCCCATAGCAATTGCCGGCGGTAAAATTAGTATCTGCATGGTTAAATAATGCTACACCGCCATACTGAAGACTTACGTCTACTGTTCCAATCATGATTTTTCTCCTTAAATAGTCATATAACATCAAACCTTGATATTATAACATATCTGACTGCTATATTTCCACTAAATTTAAAATATTATTTATTTTGTTTAAAAAGAGTGATTATTTGCAGGAACTATACACCTTATGCACTGATTAA
>JAQVYP010000205.1 GCA_029004655.1 Oscillospiraceae bacterium
TCTGTGGTATGCCTGTATTTTCATTTTCAGCTTTCAGCCAATCTGCTATTGTATTATCAAGTACAATTCCGATTCTTGTTCTATATTTAAGTTCACCCATTATGATAACCTCCGATATATTTATTTTTCACTTATATTATAGCATAGCTTACATAAGCTGTCAACAGCTTATGTAAGATTTCAAAAAATATTTTATTCATAGCGCTGATTTCTCGCTTTAACCTTAAACGGAATATCAACATTAATAGGGACTAAATTAGACAGAAGCACGGGTTTTGTCCTAACAATTCCGCTTGCCTCAAACCTGACAGGATCATTCTCCGCCGTAAGCTTATTAATAACAAGTGTATAGACTACCTTTCCGTTTTCAATACGCTCGTTTGATGAATTAAGCTTCATTTCATTATGCAGATAACTGTAAAATTCATTTTTTGCAATCGGTATATCAATCATGGAAATATGCTCCATACGGTATTCATCAAGCATGGCAAAGTCTGTCGCAATATTCAAAGCTCTCGAAATTTCTGTATCTATATATTCTTTTAATGTGAAGATGTGATAAAACTCAACCGTAATTGTTGTAATTGTAATAAACACAAACAAAAACAGAATAAAGAAGGGGTTTGAAAATCCTTTTTTTCTTTTCATAATACCACCTACTTCCAGTAAACCTGACTTATACCGATAAACCGCTTTTCTATCGGAATATCAATTGTAACAGGATTTCCGAAAGACGGTTCAAACAGCTTGATTTTTATCGTATCTTTAACCGTAAGCGTGAATTTTTTACGAAGCTGAATTTTATTAGTTCCGGATATATAGCTTGCGTTCCAATGCACTGTCGGCGTTATACCCATTTCAGTCTTTAGGTCATTTGCAAGAGCGTTTATATTGCTGTCAATGCGTCCGTTTGCTTCCACAGCCCTAACAAGTGTTTTTGCCATGTAATCAAGGTTTTGCTTATAGATAAATGGTTTCCACAAACTCACAAAGCAAAATATAAGACTCATAATAATAGCAAATTGAAAAATGATTTCAATAAAAGCAGATCCACGCTTATGATACCGCTTTTTAGATTTCTTCATCTGCATCATCCTCAAATTGTTCTGATACTTGCTCATACATTTCCTCGTTACGTCCGATGGTTTTGAGGAAAGCCGTGCTTTCCTCATTGCTATAAGCAAAATCATAATCAATTTCTTTATCCTGTAGCACCTGACTTATACGATATGCAACAGTTAGAGCATTAAGTGGGCTGCCGAAACAAGTCATGGGAACACATACACCCGGTTCATTATTTATTTCATCAACACCCATTTCACCACCATTGTCCCATATAAAATATGATTTGTTTTTGTGTTCCACAACTGCCGTCTGCTGATTATGCACAAAACCGATAACCTCTGCATTTTTGCACTCATGTTTAGTAAGGACAAGCAAAATATTAAGCAATTGCCCTCTGTCCATATACTTTTTTCTCATCTTCATACCTCCGACTAAATTGTAAATACACTCTTGATTTTGTTAATGATGTCATTGAACAAATCAGGAATTGCAACACGCATAAGAGCAAGAAGGGCAGCACCGATGATAACGGTAATTAAAATTTTAATAAGTACATCCAGATAACCCTCGCCGCTTTCATTCTTTAAAAAGCTCAAAACTTTTTCTTTTGCCCTCATAACAAGCTGCTTACCTCTCATTAATAGTTTTTTCATAGTTTAAAATCTCCTCTCAAATTTTATTTGTATTTAATAATATAAATACCTTAATTAAAGATACCCAATCCGTTTTTCAAATCAATAAAAATCGGATAGAGATATAAAAGAAACATCATAACGCCTGTTGCAATTGTAGCCTTTTTAATCTTGCCGGGCCGTTTTGCAATCTCACGCTTGATGTTTTCTCTCGCTAATATTTTCATATCCTGTTCCATAAGATAGAAAAATGTTTCCTGATCAATACCTTTACTTGTTCCGATAACACCGCTTACAAAGGTGGATAACTGTGGTATATTTACACGTTCATCAAACCGTTGCAGTGCTTCCTCAGTGTTTCCGGTCTTTAACTCCGTAATCAGTATATCAAGGTCATACTTAAATTCATCTCCTGCAATTTTTCTGTACTTTTCCATAAATCGTAATATGTCCTTACTGCTCTTTAATGAATTATTGTAGGTTCGTATAAACCTCGGTAGCTCCTCCAAAATATGACTGTTGATTTTTTTTAGTTTGTCGCCGACCGTTTGTCGCTCTTTAAAAAAGAGCATAATGCCGAGTAGCATTACGCCCATAGTCAAAATAGGAAGTCCAAGCGGTATAAACAAAAAAGAAGCAGCAATTGTAAGTCCTGATGTAACATAAGCCTTTGCAAAGTATTCTGTCGGGGATAGGTTTATTCCGGCACGTTCCAAATCCTTTGCAAGCTTTTTACTCTGATACCTTTCCATATGAATAAACTTTGACACTATCTTTGTTAGTGGATGTGTAACCAAGGTATAAAATTGTTCACCGATTCCTTGCTTTCTTTTAAAGCTTGACATCGCCCTTTGAGTTTGCCTTCCCGGAAATGTTATAAAATTACCGGCAATTGTGTATAAACCAAAACACAATAATGCTGTAACTAATATAATATACAAATGAAAATCACCTCCAAACGCAAAAAGAGCAAGCAGGATTATAGTCCTGATTGCTCTTAAAAATATTTAATTATTTAATTTACTCCAAAATAGAAGTTAATTCATTTCAATTTTGAATAACAATGAAGATTTTTTTTTACAAAAAGCATTACTTATTAATAATTTCCTTTGCCATATCTACCAAATTATCCGGTGTTAATTTTCCGTTTATTTGCATCATGTTATAGTGAATACTGTCTTTTGTAAATGTTACGCCTTGCACTGTGTCAATTTCAGACTTTTCTACGCCGTAGCTGAATACCAGTTCTCCAGCTGCCTCTGCTCTTTTATCTTCATCTGTCATTTTGTAATCTCCAGCAACACATTTGTTTTTATAACTGGAATAATATATGTCTATACCTTTTTCTGTTGATATAATACTACCTTGTGTATCAATTTCAGAATTAAATTTATCCTGTGATACAATTACATTGTCACCGTTATTATCATATGTGAATGTAACTGATTTAAACTTTTCCACAGAATTACCGCCGTCATCTTTAAAATCATTTTTAACAATGCTACCGTCTTTAAACGTATATCCATTTGCAAAAGTATTAATAAGCACCGGAGAATATCCTATGTCTTTTACGCACTGCTGAGCTGTTGGGAGAGATGTATAATCAGGTTTTGATGATGAACTACTGTTCCAACTTGTAATAATTCCACTTGCTGCAAAAGCAGTAATACCAAGAACAAGAACCGCTGCTGCCGCAATTAAAGTAAATTTCTTTTTTGATTTCATAATATTAATCGTCCTTTCTGAATAAGAGG
>JAQVYP010000206.1 GCA_029004655.1 Oscillospiraceae bacterium
ATCTTGCTAAAAGCTTTAATGTCAAAACGGCCGAAACCATTTGGCAAGCAAAACAAAAATGTCCAAGCCTGATTTTGGTTCCACCTAACTTTGAAAGATATATGTATTTTTCTAAAAAAGCTCGCTCAATATATGAAAGGTATACCGACCAAATTGAACCGTTTGGAATTGACGAATGTTGGCTTGACGTTACGGGAAGCCGCCGACTTTTCGGTGATGAAATATTTATTGCTAATACAATCAAAGATGAGATTAAAACCGAACTGGGGCTCACAATCTCCGTGGGTGTCAGTTTTAATAAAATCTTCGCAAAAATCGGCTCGGATTTAAAAAAGCCGGACGCTGTCAGCGTTATACCGCCTGAATCTTTTAAAGAAATTGTTTGGCCGCTCCCAATTTCTGATATGATAGGAATAGGCAGAGCAACCGGAAAAAGCCTGCACGAACTTGGAATTTTTACGATTGGGGACTTGGCTGAAACAAATGTTGAGTCTTTAAAATTTCGTCTGGGAAAAAGCGGTGTTGCCCTTTGGCACTTTGCAAACGGACTCGACAATTCTGTTGTTGCAGAGTCAGACAACACTCCTATTCCCAAAAGTATAGGGCGTTCTGTCACCTGCCCCCGAGACCTTTGTGTCGATTCAGATGTTTGGCCGGTTTTACTAAGGTTAAGCGAGGATGTGACACAAAGTTTGCGAAAAAATAAACTTGAGGCGGCGAGCATTCAAATCAGCCTCCGCACCTGCGACTTGGAAACAAGCGAGTTTCAAGCTCCTCTGTCACATCCGACCGCACTCACAAAACTCCTGTCCGAAAGTGGAATGAAATTGTTTTTAAAAAACTATGATTGGAAAAAGCCATTGAGATTAGTCGGAATTCGTGCAATCAATTTGCAGCCCGCCTGTTCACAATATCAATTTTGCATGTTTGACAACTACCGCCAAGAAATCAAGCTTGAGAAAATAGACAACAGCATTGACGCACTTCGCCAAAGATTTGGGGCAAACATTATCTGTCGTGCCTCACTTTTACACAACAAAACAGCCGGTTTCGAATTGTCAAAACCGGCACCTGACACTCTTGGTTGCGTAAGCAAACTCATGAGTAGTAAATTATATTAGTTTTTTCGGCTCTTCAAAAAATCTTCCAAAATTATTGTTGCTGCAACCGCATCAATAATCTGTTTGCGTTTTTTTCCGCGCGTGTCGGTTATATTCAAAAACGTATGCGCAGAAACAGTTGTGCAACGCTCGTCCCACAATTCAACCGGCAACCCTGTCATTTTCCTAAGGTTTTCTGCCACTTCGGCACATTCCTGTGCCTTGTATCCTTCGCTGCCATCCATGTTTTTGGGATACCCCACCACAATCATTTGAGCGGACAATTCCTTTGCCTTGTCGCACAATTTAGCCAACAGCTTTTCACGATTATATTCTGTGATAACACCCTTTGGAAACGCAAAACCTTCGCCGGAATCACTGACAGCGACACCGGTTCTGGCTGCCCCCACGTCAACCGACATAATTATCATAATGAACTCCTTTATAAAACCACAAACCTATCAATCGAATTCAAGATTATTACGTTTGTCTTTTTGCCACCACGACTGTTTTGACAAGGTTGAAAGATCCTCAGATAAATGTGAAGCGTCGTTAAAAAACACAAGATTACAATTAAACTCATCATCGAATTCAAGCATAGTAACTGCGGTATTGTCGCACCACTCCACAGTATTAAGCTGATCAATAGACAGCTTCTGTGCGCGGCAAATTATATTTCTAATGACACATCCGTGTGACACAACGGCGACCGTTTTGCCACTCTGCTGCTGTGCAATTTTTCGAATACTGTCGAGTCCGCGCCTGTAAACTTGGGACATTGCTTCTCCGTTCTCAGGTACAAACTCATGCGGAGCAAGATTCCACTGTCTTGCGAATTCGGGATATTTCTCAGGCAGTTCCTTCCACGGCAATCCTTCGATAACTCCCCCATTGATTTCAATCAAATTGGAATCAATGTTTATTGGCAAGCCGTGATACTTGTTAACAGCCTCTGCGGTAAGCCTTGTTCGCTTTAGCGGTGAAGTATACACTGCGTTCAGCTCTATATTTTTAAACCGTTCTGCCAAACAATCAAGCTGGCTCTGACCGTTTTCGCTGATATCCGAATCTGTAATTCCATGAAAAACTCGGTCAATATTCCCTCTTGCCTCGCAATGTCTTACAATATAAACCTTTGTCACGAAAACACCCTATTCCCAAATTCTAAGTTTGCCCGTTAATTCACTAACTGTTGCTAAACGATTGTCATCAAGATATTTCTCAAGTCCGCTTAAAATTTTAATCGGTGCATACGGGTCGGTAAAATTGGCTGTGCCAACCTGAAATGCAGTGGCTCCTGCCAACATAATTTCAACAGCATCCTGCCATTTTGAAATTCCACCCAAACCAACAACGGGAATTTTAACCCTGTTGCTGACTTCCCAAACCATTTTAACTGCCAGCGGCAACAATGCCGAACCCGACATTCCGCCCGTGTTGTTTTTCAATATTGGGCGTCGTGTTCTTATATCAATTTTCATTCCTGTAAGAGTGTTAATCAGCGAAACCGCATCTGCCCCCTCGCTTTCAACTGCCGCCGCAATATCACCGATGCTTGTAACATTCGGTGAAAGCTTAACCATTAAAGGCTTTTTGCAGTGAGCTCTTACTTCTTTTGTAATCTCCGCCGCTGCCTCGCACGATGTGCCGAAAGCTGCACCGCCATGCTTGACATTGGGGCAGGAAATGTTAAGTTCTATCATGTCAACAGCAGTATCATTCAGCTTTTCACAAACTGCAATATAATCAGAAATCTCACTTCCGGCAACATTGGAGATGACAACTGTTCCCTGTTTGGACAACCACGGAAGTTCGTATTTAATAAAATAATCAACGCCTGGATTTTGAAGTCCGACGCTGTTTAAAATGACCGATTCGCCCTCTGCGATTCTCGGTGTCGCATTACCCATTCTCGGTGCTATGGTAGTGCCTTTCGTTGAAATGCCTCCCAGTTCGCCCAGCGGATAAAGTTCTGCATATTCTCTTCCGAATCCAACGCAGCCGGACGCCACAATAAGCGGATTTTTAAAACTTACACCCGCAATTTTAACCGACATATCAGCCATTACCAAATCACCTCTTTTGAATCTATAACAGGGCCGTATTTGCATACCTGTGCGTGCCTTATGTCATCCTCACCATTTTTAATCTTACACACACATACAAGGCAAGCGCCAATTCCGCAGCCCATGCGTTCCTCCATAGACACTTGGCACTTGATGCCCTTTCCCTCAGCCAATGTGGCAATTGCTCTTAACATCGGTGTTGGGCCGCAAGCACAAACGAGGTCACATTCGGACTCTTCAAGACGCTTTTTCAAAAG
>JAQVYP010000207.1 GCA_029004655.1 Oscillospiraceae bacterium
GTTTTTGTCCCTATTATTACTCAAGCAAGTGAAGTCCTTCGAAGGAATTTTCCAACTCGTGTTATGTATTGTTCGGGGTTTTTAAGCATATGTGTCGGCGTATCGCGTGGTGTGCTCATTTTCATGCTGCGGAACTTTAATATATTGAACAGCTTTTTACTTTTACCCACCCGCTTTTGCTTAAAAAGAACTGGACCCGGATCGTCTATTACAATAGCTAACGATATTATAATAAAAAGCCATGATAAACATATAATCGCTATAAATGAAAGTATTATGTCGAAAAACCGTTTAAAAAATGCTTTGTACATATTGGAACCTCGCGATAATTCGTTATTTATTTCTTCATGGACAACTTGATGAGATAAAGATAATTATATAAAATTCATTACCTTTGTCAGGAATGAATTTTTGTAATCAAGGACTTTATATTTGAGATATTTTTACTCTTCTTTGAGTAATAAAAAAAATAGTCAATCAGCATAAAAGCCTGAAAAGTATTTATATATCCATGTATGCTTCTCGATTCAAATCTCTTAAACACCATCAAACAGATTTGGCTCATGGCCGGTTTTTTCAAAATGTTCTTGTTCCCAATTTGTGTTAGTGTTGCATTGTGTTAAAACCGGAGTATCTTCCAATGTGATAGACAATATTCCGTCCTCTACGCAAATACAACTGACCGTTTTGTTCTTTCCCCATTCGTCATTAGAAAACTCAATAGGGTCAGAAAAAATCTTGCTTTGATTGTTATATTTGCATTTTAATTTGCCCTTTAAAATTTGAATAGCCTCGTCGGATTTGATTTTCATGGCTTAGTTCCTCCGCTATAAGTTTTATGAACATTTAATATTGTTTGAATTATGTATTTACAATTACAAATTTAACCAGTTGTTTTTATAAGCCTGCTCGATGTATTAAATAATTTCGATATTACTATTTGTTACATTATCTATTGACACTACTATTTGTTTGTGATATTATACTTATGAAAAACAATCGTTATAAGTGGGAGTTTGCTCTTTTTCAAAAGATAAAAAAGTATGTACAGCTTATTTGAAAATTCAACTATTTATTTAACCTTCAAACGCTTTTATCGAGCCACAAATACGATTTATGATTCAATTAAAATGCTTGAAAACTCTTATGCCACAAGGCTTTTCGGATTTTGTCCCTATTATTACTCAAGCAAGTGAAGTCCTGCGCAAAAACCTACCTACTTTTGTTATGTATTGATCAGGATTCTTGAGCATATGTGTTGGTACGTCATGTGGCGTGCTCATTTTCATGCTGCGGAACTTCCAGATCATAAAAAACTTCTTGCTTTTCCCTACTCGTTTTTGCTTGAACAAGACAGGCCCTGGATCGTCAATAATGATCGCTATTGATATAAAGATAAGCAGCCAAGACAACAGGACGATGCCAGAGAACGATAAGACTATATCAATAAAACGTTTGAAAAAAGCTTTGTACATAAAAATACCTCTTTGATATTAGTCTAAATAGCTTATCAAAAACTTCGGTTATACCGTTCCTTTTACAAAAACAACCGCATTAGATTCACGCCTACAACAGTAAATTGACGATTTTCAAATAGATGTTCTCTCGCCTTCAAGGACTATTATTGAGTCATAAATACATTTGTGAGATTTTATGAACCCATAAAAATGCTCGAAAACCTTTGCTACATAAGGCTTTTCAGGTTTTTGTCCCTATTATTACTCAAGCAAGTGAAGTCCTGCGCAAAAACCTACCTACTTTTGTTATGTACTGTTCAGGGTTTTTGAGCATATGTGTTGGTACATCATGCGGCGTGCTCATTTTCATGCTGCGAAACTTCCAGATCTTAAACAGCTTCTTACCTTTTCCTACTCGTTGTTGCTTGAATAATACAGGCCCCGGATCATCGACATATAGTGCGAGCGAGATTATCAACCACACGGGGATCAGTATGATTATTCCAATAAAACTTACGATAACATCAATGGCTCTTTTGATAAACTTTTTATACAACATACTAACCTCTGAAAGTTTATTTAATTTTGCTTAGGAACTTTTTTTAAGCATTGTAAATGCTCTTATTAAAGGTAATCTCTCGAATTTCAATTGGCTGACCATCCGCGTATATAAGCGTTATGAATTGTGCTATGTTTTCAAAAATCTTTTGATGTTCTTGTTTACAATATAGGAATGTTTCTACGCAACGACTTCATAAACCCTTGATTTTACTGGGCTTTCAGCGGTTGTCCTTATTATACTTCCAGCATCGTCAATAATAATAGCTAAGGATATAATGATAAGCAGCCAAGACAAGAGGACAATGCCTGAAAAAGAGAAGACTATATCAAAAAAACGCTTGAAAAAAGCTTTGTACATAAAAAACCTCACTGATATTTGTAGAATTTACTTCTTGTGTAGCTTTATGTTGCAAAGATAATAGCCAACAGGTTTTATCCTTTATCCGAACATTAGACGTATCGTAATAGTTTTTAAAAGCGATACTATTGTAGTTTGGGAATGATTTATAATTGCAAGATGAAGAGCGGCAGTCGCACAAGTTAACGCCACTGCAAACCTACAGCCGACCCTGTCAGCAACTAACCGCTCTATTTTGTTTAAATTTGTTTACACTACACATACAATTTGCAAGAAATTTTTCGGACATATAATCAAGCTCAGAGCCGTGCATCGTCGTGGAGCTGAGCCATACTTTTTTATCAAATTGTCTTATGTTTGTGCCTTCAAAACTCATGTTTACGTCCTTATACATGTACGGCCTTCGCCGGAGTAATGCTTCAATCTATAACGGAATGCAGCTGCTTTTTATATCTACAAGCTAACGCTGAAATAAAATAGAAAGTAATATTATCACTATAATCTGCTATCCAAAATACGCGGCAGTATGCAAATTATTAACGTGGTTTTATGAATATTTTTTCTACTTCCTCACGGTAGCGCCGTAACCAATATGTATGTAAGCTTCAACGCAAGCGTCGCGTTCAATTATTGCGCCTGAGCTGATGATGCAACCATGTCCGATTTTTGCTTTTGCACCGACAATCACCTTTGGCTCGATTAGGGTGCCGTAGCTAATTGTTGCAGTCGGCGAAATAGTCGCACTCGGAGAAATTAGTGTTGGTAGTATAAAACCTGCTTTCGCCAGCATCTCAGTCCACTTTTGACGAAGCTCGCAGTTGCCAACCGATGGGATAGCAATCGGGTATTCACCGAGGTAGCGGGCGTATTCAGAGGGTTTTCCTATAACATCAAGTTTTGATAAATCATCGTCGAGAAAATGGATTTTCTCAAACACACCAAGGCTTTCTGCGACCTCTTTTACAACACGACCTTGACCACCGGCGCCGAGTATCAAAAGGTTCATCCGGCGAACTCCGTCTTCAGGAACAGAGAGTTT
>JAQVYP010000208.1 GCA_029004655.1 Oscillospiraceae bacterium
TAACAGTCCGTTTATACTAATTCCAATTAAAAAGTGACCAAGATTTGCGAGGATTTTGTTTGTGAGACAAGGCGGAGGACGAAGGCGGGCTATCGCCCGCCGAGAACGATAACGCAGTCTCGCAAACAAAAGACCGCGAAGATTGGTTGATTTTTATTTGGAATTAGTATTAAATGCAATAACACAACAAAGTCCACCCGAAACACGGTGGACTTTGTCGACAGTCTAAGCAGGGCATACAGTTTTAGCTGTATGCCCTGTTAAAATTATATTTTTAATAATTATTGCCCCAAAAACTGGATTTACTAGAACTGCTGGAGCTACTGGAGCTGCTTGATGATGTTTCTCCCTCATAAATATTGATATAAACTGTTACCGGACTATCAGCAATAATCTTTTCACCTGGCACCGTCTGCACGTCAATTACTACACCCGGCGTTTTTGTGTCATCATATTTTTGAATTATATCAATATTATTATAGTTAAAACCTGCCTTCATCAGCTCTATGATTGCTTTATCCTCGGTTTTTCCTATAACATTAGGAACCTTGATTTCATATGAACCCAAACTAACTGTTAAGCTGATTTTAGTACCTTTTATAACACTTTCCCCTGCTGCAGGAGACTGTGAAATAACCTCACCTGCTGCATAATTATCATTGTATTGCTTTGCAGCAATCTCAAAATCATATATCTCTGTATAATCAATGTTATTCATAATATCTGCATATGTCTTACCTGAAAAACTATTTATAGTAAAATATTTTACAGTAGAATCTGAGTTGTCAATTATAACTGAAGCAACTGAACTTACAGGGAATGGTTCAAGCGAGCTGACTTCTGTAGTTTCATCTTTATCTTTAAACACAGTAAAATAAAGCAAGCCAAAGATTACAAGCAGCACAGCAGCAGTTGCGAGTGCCGCCAACAATGCATACTTCTTTGTGCCTGAACCTTTTTTCTTACCTTTATTTTTTGCTCCAACGGATGTAGAATTTTTATCAGTCTTGGATTTATCTCTCTGCTCCGTCTTCTTTGGCGACGAAGAACTTGTTGACAAACCTTCTCTCAGCTCCTCCATTGTCAATGTTCTATCCTCAGGCAAAATCTGCAAGGCATTAGCCATAGTTTCCAGAACATTTATCGGAAGGGCTTCAGCAATTTTAGTTGGGATTGACATGCTATCATTGTTCACGCGGTCAGTTGCCTCCGGAGGAGGATTGCCAACCATTGTACGATACAATGTGGCCGCTAATCCATAAACATCCGTCCATGTGCCCTCTTTTCCCACTGCTCCATACTGCTCAATCGCAGCAAATCCAGGAAAAAGCTGTGCCGTCATGAAACTTCTTGCGGTTCTGGCTTCGGCTATACAAAAGCCTGTAATCCTAAGCTTTCCGTCTTTGCCGACAATTAATGTATCGGTAGAAATTCCACGATGGACAAGCCCGGCGTCGTGCACTGCTTTAAGTGACGAAATAATCGGGACAAATAACGGTCTTGCCTGTTCCCACTTAAGTGTTCCACCGTTGCGAAGCAAGAATTCACGGAGAGAAATCCCTGCAATGGACTTTGTGATGCAATAAGCTGTTCTAAATTCTTCACGAATATCAACAACCGGTAAAAGAGCCGGCAAGTCCTTTAGACGAAACAACTGTTTGGATAACTCCAGGAACTTTGAAATTCCCTCATTAAAGCTATATTCGCTACCCTCAATTATTTCAAGCGAATTGTCTTTGCCTCTTTCGCACAATCCAACCGGCAAATATTCTCTAACCCTGACAGCGGTATCACTAATTTGATCAAATCCTAAATAAGTAGTGCCTTCGCCGTTGCTATCTATCACCTTGCCGATTATATACCTATCGCATAAAATTGTGCCGGGAGTTAGAAGCAATGGATTAATCTGCTCTGCCTGATTATATCCACAAATGGGGCATACGCCGTCGCCCGATTTTTCGTTCATGCACCCCATACAAAGATTTTTTGGATTTTTCATTTAATCAACATTCCTTTCAGCAAACTGAAACTGCTGTGATTTTAATAATATATATAATAAACATTTTTATTGTAATTTGCAACAACATATTGTAACTATTGATTTACAAAAGGTTACAAAGCACTTTATTTGCCCTGCTCATCCAAAGAAAGTGAAAAACTTGGTAAAAATTCATTTAAAAAAACTTTAACAGATGGAAGACTGATTTCTTCAACAATTTTTCGTGTGCTTTTTTCTGCAACTTCAAATTCTTTATTGCCTGTCGAAATCTCATCCACACATTTTATAAGTGCGGAGAGCTTGTCAGCCGCTTTGACAATTGCCTTGAGTTTTTCATCATCGTCATTATAAATACTCAGGAAATCCTGCCTCAAATCCTCAGGAATCATTGAAGTAAGCCTGTTAATTGCATTCTGCTCAATTTCTTTATATGCGTTTTTAATGTCTCTGTTATAATACTTAATCGGTGTTGGTAAATCACCCGTAATAATTTCCGGTGTGTCGTGAAACATAGCCAACAGTGCCACTCGCTCTGCATTAAAGTCTCCGCCAAAACGACGATTTTCTATTACAGCGAGTGAATGGGCAATAAATGCTACTTCAAGTGAATGCTCGCTTAAATTCTCTGTTCTGTTGTTTCGCATAAGCGCCCAACGATTTATATATTTCATTCTGAAAAGCATTGCATAATAATGTGAAATCATTTTTTCACTTCCTTTTTTTAACAACATTGCACATGTATTTATATTATAATATTGATTTATTATAACATAAACTGCTATAATATCAATATAGCACATAATCTGCCACTTACAACTGCGTTTTGGAGGAGCTTTATGCAACAGAAATATACGACTCTAAATTATGGTCACTTTCTTGTGGCAGTTTTATTGTTCTCATTGTTTTTGCGATTTTTTGTTGGCGTTGGATACTTCAACAGCTATGACACATATTGGTATCGCATTTGGGCAGTCGATTTGAATAATGGCTTATTTAATATATATGATAGGGCAGAAAGCATATCGCTTGACTATCCTCCGATTTACTTGTTTTTACTTTATCCTATCGGTGTGATTTATAAATTCATCGGAACTGATTCAAATCAGTATGCTCAGATGTTCTTGATGAAATTTTGGCCAATTATATTCGATGTGCTTTGCAGTCTGTTGCTCTATTTTGCGTGCAGAAAATATGGAGAGGATATCGGATTTGTTGCAGCTGTCTTGTGGGCTGTCAATCCATCAACTTTGTTTAACTCCTCTATGTGGGGACAAACCGATTCTGTTATGGCATTTTGTCTGATATTAGCCTTTTGGCTACTTTCACAGGACAGGCCCCTGCTTGCCTGCATCATTTTTGCGGTGGCAGGCCTTACTAAGTTTCAATCCCT
>JAQVYP010000209.1 GCA_029004655.1 Oscillospiraceae bacterium
ATCAATAGAATTAATTCTTGGTTGGAAACATACGGCGATGTGACAAGTTTATCTTTTGGGCAAAAAGAAGATTTATGGAACAATGTTAAGCGCAGTCGAACCGAGTATTTAAGAATCGAGGACAAGCTTGCTAAATATAAACAAATCAGCGAAAACGGTGAGAATCTAAAAAACGAGTTGTTTGAGCTGACAAAAAATTATTTCAATGAACTTGATGAAAACCCAAGCAAAAATGTTAATCTTCTTAAAGAAAAACGCAAGGAATACTCGCGTCTATTTAAAGAATTAGCTGATCTAAAGGCGAGAAAAGAACAATTCAAAAATGAAAATGATATTGAAATTTTAAAGAATATGGCGGTGCCGGAGCATAATCTTGGAGAACTGCAAAGTCATGAAAAAGCACTCGAAAATGATTTGGATGGGATTACAGTTGAAGAAAATAATGCAAGAGAACAAATCAGAAACTTAAGTGAAGATGCCGATAGATGTTCAGAACTCGGGAGTGAAATTGATCAGCTTTATGAAGAACTTAAGATAGGCGAAGAAAGATTAGAAATATTAAACAAGACGGTGCAATGTTTAGGCAACGCTAAAGAAAATTTTTCAACACGCTATATGGATAAGATGTATCAGGGATTTGAACACTACATAAAAATGCTGGATAATGGTACATTGGGCGAAACCCACATAGATTTAGAGTTGAATGTTAATGTTTCTGCGTATGGTTCTCAAAAGAGTTTGGATTATTTTAGCACAGGGTATAAAGATTTAGTTGGAATCGCAACAAGGTTTGCATTAATTGATGCATTATTTGAAAACGAAAAACCATTTATAATTTTAGACGACCCATTCACTAACCTTGATGGAGAAAAACTAAATAAAGCACTTAGTATGATACAAGAAATATCAAGAAAATATCAAATTATTTATTTCGTTTGCCACGAAAGCAGAGTTACATGCAATTAACTGATTCAGGCTAAATTATAGATTATTGTTTTAAAAAATAAAAAAGGTGTCATCGTTTTTAACGGTGGCACTTTTTGTGTTGCGGTTTAAATTGAAGGCGTTTTTGATGTGATTTGCCATAATCATGAATGATTTAAATTTATAAATAATATGAGAAAATAATTTGTCGAATTTTTGGCGAATAAAGAATATAATTTCGGTTTTATGGGAAACTAATTCTGAAGCGATAAGTATTAATAAACTCAAATATGGAGGACAAAAATAAATGGATAACAATAGTGATTTATCAAAATTACCAATGATGACATTAAAGGATATACCTGATCCAAAACCAGACGCCAAAGAAATTGTTGCATTAGTTAAACAAAGTGGGCGTGTTACAGGTTATCAATTATCCGATGGTCAAATGTTGGGAAAAGAGCAAGCCGTATCTCTTGCAAAAAATGGTGGAATTCAGGGCGTTGGTATTGCATCCAGAAAAGGCAGCGAATATTTAAAATCCATTCCAGATGGGAACGAAACCAATAATTTAGGCAATCTCCCATCCGTATAGTAACTAATTAACAAAATGTAAAATATCACTTAAATTTTATAAAAGATTGAAAAACAATTATTTTAAACCCAAAAAGGCTAGCCAACCGATTTAACACCGATGGCAAGCCTCTTTTCTATTAAAGCGGTATATGGAAAAGGGATAGGCTCTATCTAGCAAGCTGGTTTGCGCTAATTGTATTTTGTAAACTTCTAATTTCTTGTTTATTTTACAACGTTTATTAGGATGATAACAAAACCGGATAGGGCAATGGTGAAAATCATTGAAAACGCAAATGCTGTTCGAATAACTTTGTTTTCTTCTCCGATTTTATCAATAGATGCAGCAGCATTTTGAAGTTTTGCCGGTGAAATAACACTTGCCAGTCCACTGCCAAAAGCAAGCCCCGCTGTGATGATAATAATAGTAGTTCGTGCCATACCTAAATTGGCCGCAGTATTCATTGCGTATTTGGCAAACATGGCAATAGCTGAAGCTTCGCTGCCTGTAATAAATCCACCAAAAAGACCGATAAAACCAACAATTGCGCCATAGGCGGAATGGAAAACGTTGGCTGAAGCATTTGCCAATTCGGTAATCATACTGTCCGTTGTGAAGGCTTTGTCTAACATATTATAGCCGGTCATGTTCATGACTTCACCAATGGCGAAGAATATGGCGGCGGCAAATACAGGTCTTGGGGCACGTTTTAACCATGTAGAAGCGGTTTCCTTAAGCTGCTTTTTTGTGGGTCGTAGTATAAATATGGAAATAATGGTACTCACCAAAATCCATGTATAGGCATTCCATAAGAACCTGGTGCTGATGGAACTATTATCAGCGGTAATTCCATTGATGGGGAACAACCAAACTCGGTAAAGCTGATTGAAAATATCCTTTGGCACATTCAAAACAAGAATAAAAACAATTAATAATATCCAAGGTGAAAGGGCCTTAATGAGCGGAAATTCCTTTTCGTATTTTAATTCTTCTTTGGTTAGAATGCTTTTATCTATGATTTTCTTTCCGGTAAATTTAAGATAGCAAAGCATTGCAATAATAACACCAATTCCACAAAATACACCTGTCAAAACAACCAGATTATCAACCTTGCTTGTAAAGTAGGATATAATACCGATTACGACTCCGGTCAGCAAACAGGGCAAAATTCCCTTTTTCACGCCTTTCCATTTTCCGGTTATCCACAGCATGGCAATTCCAATCATAATGGATGTGAGCGGCAAAAAATATGAAAATATCTGGCCAACTTCGGAAAGTGTTATTTCTGCCCCTGCCGCAAGTATTCCGGCCTTTTGCATGAAGCTGTTGGCCATATCAACAAATACAACAATTGGCGCACCTAGTAATGCATATGTACAAAGAGAATCATAACCGATTGCGGGCAGTGCAATCGCCACATAAGTGGAATATCCCATTGCCAACAAAATTGGCGGAAGAAGCGAAACGGGAGTTGCTCCCACCGAAACCATTAGAGTGCCGAAGCCGATGTTAATGAGCATGATTTGCACAGCTTTATTTTCACTTGCAATGGTTTTTATGAAAATAATTATTCGTTTAAGCGCACCGCTTTTTTCCATTAGGGCCATCTGTAATAAAGAGGTTGCTACAATCAATGACACTGAAAATGATTTAATGAATCCTGCAACTGTGGAACGCGCCACCACTTCAAATGAAGTGTTAAAAAATAGCATGGCGACAACTGCAATTACGATAAGCCCAATAATTCCGGAGACATCTGCCGATTTTTTAAATACAACCAGCAAGACAACAATCAATAGGATACATGCAAGTGTTAGGAAAAGTGGCATTTTTATCGCCTATCTTTCTGATATTTTGATGCACAAAAGCTTTAAAGCTTTAAACTAT
>JAQVYP010000210.1 GCA_029004655.1 Oscillospiraceae bacterium
TTTGACCAAACCTCTGGACATTTATAATCAACCTGTTTGGAAATTTGATTAAGAACACTTCCTAAATCGCCAACAATCGGAATAGTATACGGTGAATTCTTACCGATTTCCGCCGGATCAACATCAATATGAATCACTTTCGTGTGCTTGTTGATTCTTTCTGAATTCGGAAGTGTGCGGTCGCCCATTCTAGCGCCGCAAATCAATATTGTATCAGCTTTCGCAATTGCAATATTCGCAGCGGCAACTCCATGTGTTCCAACCATTCCTAAATTAAGGCGGTGCTCGCCCTTCAATGCGCCTATTCCCATCATGGTACAAATTGTCGGAATCCCCGTTTTCTCAACAATTGCTTCCAGTGATTTAACTGCACCGTCGCTCAAAAACAAGCCACCACCTGCAAGAATAACCGGTCTTTTGGCATTGTTTATTGTATCACACGCTTTTTTTATTTGAAATTTATTACCCTCAAAGCTGGGTTTGTATCCCATAATATCAATTGTTTCGGGATATTTGGGGTTCTCGACATTGGACAGCTGAACATCCATAGGCACATCAATCAAAACAGGGCCGGGTCTGCCCGTCCTTGCAATATGAAATGCTTCTTTCATAATGCGGGGTAAATCTTCCGCATTTTTAACAAGATAGCTGTGCTTTGTGAAAGGTTCACAAGAGCCTGTGATGTCTGCCTCCTGAAAAGCATCTCGCCCGATAAGCCAACTGTTTACCTGCCCTGTAATTGCAACCATAGGAACAGAATCTAGATATGCTGTAGCTATTGCGGTCACAAGATTGGTCGCCCCGGGGCCAGATGTAGCGACGCAGACTCCGACCTTGTTTGTGCTCCGTGCATAACCGCTTGCGGCGTGACCTGCATTTTGCTCATGCCGCACCAGAATTGTGCGAAAATCGTCCGTCTTGTAAGCAGCATCAAAGAAAGGGCAAATTGCCGCACCCGGATAACCGAACACAACGTCTACACCCTCTTTTTTAATTGCATTTACCATTATTTCTGCACCGTTTATCATAAATCAATTTACTCCATAAGCATATTTTATTACTTGTGATTATATAACAAATAAGTAACTAAAGTCAATGTTAATACTTGACTTAAATGATAGGAAGCCGTAAACTTAATTTTATATACATATTTTTGTCTATTATTTTATTTTTTGGCGTTTTATTTTACTTTTGCCAATCTGCAGATTAAAATATTCGCCGATAATGTTGAAAAGAAGGATTTTTATGGCAAACCTAATGGAACTCCGCCGCAAAATGCTATCAGTTGCGGTTTATTCGAATATGTGGAGTGACAAATATTTAAACGCTATGTGGCAAATTGTTTTTTGCGACGAAACGAACGAGCAAACTGTTATGGGCGGCTATTGCAATCTATTCAAATCAGCTGTTGAGATAGGTCATGCTGAATCAGTCGGTCTGCATATTGAAAAAGTCATGTTGTCGGACGATAATGCATTTACAAGAGCTCTTGCTAAATGTATCTCACCGGCGGAAGTTGTTGTAAATGCAGCTATTAATGAAATTAACATAATGGCAGAAATTGCACAAATAAACACCGATACAATATTAAAGCTGTTTCCGGTGCTCACTGACTGCAAACAATATATGCCACAAATTTTGTGTGGCAAAACGCCTAAACTTTTTCGCAATTTGCAAAATTCATATTCTTTTCTTTGTGAATATCACAAGGTTTATGGTTGCGGTGTCTTCTCAACAAATTATGCATTCATGTGGAATGACGGTGTTGTCCCGATTGTGAATACCGACCCTATAACGCTAGACAATCTTAAAGGTTATGAAACCCAGCGTGGAAAAATCCTTGATAATACCGAGGCGTTTATTGAAGGACTTCCTGCTTCAAATATGCTGATATACGGTGATAAGGGCACAGGAAAATCCTCCACAGTTCATGCTATATTAAACGAATATCACAATAAGGGACTCCGCATGCTCGAAGTGCAAAGAGAGAGTTTGCACGACTTGCCCACGATTTGTGACATTCTTGGCGACTTGCCGCAAAAGTTCATTATTTTTATCGACGACTTATCATTTGACGGTTGGAGTGAAGATTTCTCTGCTCTAAAAGCCGTTTTGGAGGGTTCTCTGTCTGCCCGTCCGCAAAATGTGATTATTTATGCAACATCTAACCGCCGCCATTTAGTGCGCGAATATCAATCCGACCGTGCTTTGGATGACGTTAATTCGGCAGATACAAGGGAAGAAATGCTTTCTCTTTCTGACAGATTCGGAATTACCGTTACTTTCCTCAATCCGGCAAAAGCGCAATACCTAGAAATCGTTGATCAACTAGCCATTGACGAAAAGCTTGATATTGACAAAGATAAGCTTTCCATGGCAGCAGAACGCTGGGCACTTACCAAAGCGGGGCGCTCACCTCGTGGAGCACGCCAGTTTATTGATTATGTAAAATCACGTCTTGCAAGAAATTTAGATATATAATTTATTGGAGGAATCTATGAAAAGGACAATATCATTATTAATATGCACAGTAACGATTATAAGTATAATCTGCGGATGCTCTGCAAAGGATCCTAACGGAAACAAGGCTTTTCCTGTTAAAATCGGCGGTGCTGAAATTGATAAACAACCAACACGTATTGCAGTGCTAACGCCCGGAATTTATGCGGTTCTTAATGATATTTTAGGAACCGGCGACAGCATTGTTGCTATCAGTGATTACACTACCTCCAATCTGGAAACCCTTACCGCTGTCGGCACCGCCGACGAGCCTGACACCAACACCATTGTCGGCCTTTCTTGTGACCTGGTAATTACAAACTCCAACCTACCGCAGGAAGCTACCGCACAGCTTGGGGATAAAGGTATTTCTGTTGCTGTTGTGGCTGCTCCCACCACATTTGAGGGACTTCAAGAATATTACCATCAACTTGCATGCCTTTGCTTTGGATATGTTGATGGATATACAGTTTCAAATACAGCATATGAAAATATGCTCGCTAATTTAAATCTAATTTCAACAGATGTCACCGATAAAAAATCGGCGGTCATGTTGCTGGATAAAAATATAGTTGCAACAAGCGAAACAATTGGTGACAACATTTTATCCTATGCCGGATTTAACAATGCCGCTAAAGATCTGCAAACCATGAATATTGATTTTGCCATGATTAAAAACTTAAATCCCTCCGTAATTTTTTGCGACAATCTTATATTGGAAAGTATCAAGACATCCCCAGATTTAGCCGAAACAAGCGCCGTCCAAAACAACTGCGTATTCGGTATTTCGGTGCTTAACACAGAACTGTTGGGCTCTGGAATCTACGACTCAGCCAAGCAAATGCGAGAA
>JAQVYP010000211.1 GCA_029004655.1 Oscillospiraceae bacterium
CTTCTTCAATAGCTTTATCTTTTGGAACAACATCTTTCTTTTCATTTACTGTAAACAAAAGATGTCTTTGTCTGTATTTAGGATTTTTTGTGACATATCCGCCGGCTGAGCCCGAAGGCGATCTGTCCTCGTCATAAAGCCACGCAAGCATATTTTCGCTCTTTGCTTTCTCAACGCAAGTTTTAACAAGCTCCATAAACTCATCGCTTAAATATTTTGTTGCCATACCCGAGCGAGAATGCATATGAAATCCGCCAAAGCCCATTTGTTTTAAACAATCTATCTGCCACGCAAGCTCGTTCTTATCAAGCTTACAGTTCCACGCCCAGAATGGTGTAGCCCGGTATTCACTTGTAGGATTTTTGAAAAGCTCATCTGACAGTTCTTTACTTTTATTCTTTTTATATAACATAATTTTAGCACCCCTTAAAATACTTGTTGATTTAATTATATACATTGTTCTATAATAAATATATACCATATTTTTATATTTTATAGGGTGAATTTATTATGATAGATTACCGGTCGGATTTACAACAACTGAAAATATCCGTTTTCAAGTGCGACAGCATACTATCCAAAACTCATACTCACAACTTTCTTGAACTTGCGTATGTAACTCAAGGTAGCGCTTTGCACACCTTTGGAAATAGTGAATCAACAATTAATAAAGGTGACTATTTCATTGTTGATTACGATGCCGCACACAGTTATTTCAGTATCGATGGGAAACCTTTTGAAGTAATTAACTGCGTCTTTCTTCCTGAATTTGTTGATCGGTCACTAATCAACTGCAAATCATTTAAAACTGTATTAAATAACTATCTGATACGCTTTAATTCCGATTCACTTACTGCCGATCCGACAACACAAATATTCTGCGATAATGGCACAGTGCTCCATCTACTCGACAGAATGATGGATGAATACGAATCAAAAAATCCTGGATATGTTGAAATAATGCGTTGTGATTTTATTGAAATTATCATACAAACAATGCGCAAAATATTCAATAAAACCGCAGATAACTTTTATGGAAACTATAGCGATTACGCCGTGAAATATATATCTGAAAACTACGCAAAAAGTATTGCTCTTTCTAATATATGCCTCGAGCTTCATCTGTCTTTACCATACATGAGTGCCAAATTCAAAAGCGATACCGGCATGACATTCACAAAACACCTCCAGCGTGTGCGTGTTGAACAATCTTGCCGTTTGCTTGCAAACACAAATAAAAAGGTAATTGAAATCGCACAACTTTCCGGTTTCTGTGATGAAAAATCTTTTTATAATGCATTTAAGTTTCACATGGGAATGTCACCAAATGTGTTTAGACACAAATGTGAAAATTAAGTTTTGGTTTTTTAACATAAGAAAAAACAATATTCTAAAAATATAATAAAAAATAAGACTATTAGTTTAAAATTAAGCAAGTGACCTTTCCTTTACCAACACCCCGTAAAATTTTGTTTGAAAGTGAATAGGAAGCTTCTTCCCAAACGTGCTTATTTACTACCCTTTGGCAAGATTTGCTTTTTGTACATTGAGCCCTTTTAGTGCAGCTTTTACATAAAACAACAACCCTTGTTACTATTATTAACAATCTATCGTCTTTTGTTATATCTGTTTCTTTGTTCGATTCTATAAATTTACTTTGCCCGCAGATTCTATATAAAAGTGTTTTTAAATAGTCAGGTGTGCTATTTCTATCCAATGGATGATAAAAATTCTCTTTTAAATCTTCTTTTAACTGTTTAATAACATTGTGATTTATATCCTGCAATAACATTGTATATAACTTATTTTAAATCATTGCTGTTTTGCAGCTAAAAGAACAACGAAAGCAAACTGGACATTAAAAAAAGTGTCCAACGAACTATCACCATGCTGATTTTGGACTACAATAGTCTTTTATATACTGATTTATTCGAGCTAAGCACGTGATTTTATTAGGCAGAAAAAATATTACGTTTTTTAATTTTCGTGGTTGATTATTTTTAAATTTTAAGTAAAAGGTGACCAATTTATATTATAGAATTGGTCACCTGCATCACATATCAATTGTTTTTAGTTTAGCATGTCAGTATTTGTCCTCGACGCCCCTGACTAAAACGCATATATTCGTTTCGGGAATACATCAAACCGCTGTTAGCTTCAACGTCATGGGAATTTCACCCCCGCGTGGTTCTCACCCGGCCGCCCTCATTGCCTGCGACGGCTCCCAAAACTAGATTTCGGTTCAACGCTCAGACTGTGACTGGACGGAAGTACCATTATTCCTACTGTCTGTTATCGCCATCTGTCGGGAGCCACCCGGCAGTCAAGAACGTATCTTTGTGGCTTGTTGTTTCCACAACAACAGTAGGGAAGTATTCCAAGAATAAGTGTCCAATATACTGCCTTCATATCACAAAAAAGATGCGCAACTTATTTTATATACATAAAATCTTTGAATTTTCATTAACACAAGCTGAAGTATGCTGATTTCATTGTCCAAAACTTGATTGTGCTTATATAAAAAAGACAAACTTCGATTGTTTTGTCGAAAATTGTCGTTTGTTTAACAGCTACAAAAAAGATATTTTCGGTAAATTAGCGAAGAGATTTGAACTCTCTAAGTATTTGGATGATCAAATACTTCGTAGCGGCAAACCAGCGGATTCAGCAGCATATCCAAAAGCAGCGTAATCAGTGTTCCTCCGAGAATACCGGCTGGTAGAAACATACCTTTGCTTTTCATCAATCATAAATAATAAGTTTCAATCACTCAAACCAAGTTCTTTTTTTGCCTCTTCTTCCTTCATTTGCTTAACCATTGAAGGTAATGCTTCAGCGCGTCTTTTGTTTTTTTCTTCAAGCTCACGTCTGATTTTATTGTTAGGCGTTTGAGCAATTACATCTTCTGTAGCTTCCATATTGTATAAGGTTGACTTGATATTGCTACGGATTTTTTCAGCCTTATCACCGAAATCGACGGCTTTATCTTCGTTTCTATCATTGTGATTATTTTCTTCGTTCATTATATTTCTCCTCGTATAATAGTAATTGCAAGGTAAAAGTAATGTAATTTCCAGTAAACATAGCCCCTGCAAACTATGTTAGTGGAATGAAAAAATTTGAATTTGGAAGGAGGGCGTAGCCTGACTGGAAAATTCAAATTTCTTCGAACCTTGTGTTCCATTTTAACAATGCCTGTGGTTTAATAATGGTAGGGAATCATTGTGGACTGTTCCGTTTCTCCTTGAGTTGCCATTTTGGTATATTCTTATTAAGTCCGTTCCCCATACCTGATTGTTAGCTTCTTACCGCTGGCTGTTTACTCTGATTTAGGGTTTCTCTTTTAG